>CACYBN010000102.1 GCA_902772675.1 uncultured Erysipelotrichaceae bacterium | reverse complement strand
TGATCTTTAAAATAGACAATGGCAATTGCAATTAAAATTATTAAGATAATATAAATAACTATTTTTATATTTGTAAATAATTGTCTTCTTTTTTCTATAATCTCTAGTTTTTCTATCCTTTTTTCTAATTGATTTATTCTTTCTTCTAAAGAAGTATTTTCATCCATAATTATTCTCCTTTAAATCTATTATACAACTTAATTATAACATATAATTTTTATTATTTATTTGTTATAATAAAAAAGGAATGCGTATCATTAGTTAAAAAATAAACTATTATATGTAAAGTTATCTATAAATATACATTTAATCAAATCAAAAAATAATTGTTAAATTTTCAAGTATGCTTTATAATATGTATGAGTTGGAGTTGAGTGATTATGAAAAGCGGTTTTTCTAAAGAAATCTTATGTTTATTTTTTATAATTTGCTCTTCAATAATGTTTGGAAATGTTCTAATAGAAATAAAAACTGCTGTTAATGATAGAGTAGAAAGTATTTCTTCACATGTAGAACATTTGGAATATCACGTTAGCAGTTATAAACCTAATAAAAAAATTGAGGGTTTAGATGAAATAACTGTTATAAGAAACGTAGATGAATTAAAAACATTTAAAGAGGGATTATTAGAAAAAAAATTAAATATTTCATGGTTAAATACAAAATTAGATAATTATTCTGAAGAAGAGTATTATAAAACAAATACAATAATAGTATTATGTTTAGATAATAAAGGACGTGTAATTGCCAATAGAGTTACTGATGTAATTAAAGATGAATCCGATGTAACTATTGAAGTAGAAAAAAGAGTATTAGAAAGTGAAGCTGACTATTCTTGGATAGCTGTAGTAGATATCTTAGATATAGATAGTGATATATCAATTAAGATTAAAAAGTCATGATAGATAAATTATTAAAAAAAGAATATATTATCTTAGAAATTATTCCAACTGCAGTAAAAGGTGGAGACATAGCTCAATTATCTGCACTTAAATTAAAAGGATTACAACTAATAGATAGATTTGATTATAGATTAAATAATATTGGAAATCCTTATATTGAAGAAATTATTGATTATGATAAAGATAATTTTACATATAAAGATAGTACAAGTGATATTATTAAAGATTTTAAAACTTTTATAGGAAAAGATTTATTATTAATAATTGATAATGAATATACTAAAAATTATTTAGAAGATATAAAAAATAAAAAGGAAAGTATATTTAGGTATTTAGGTACTACTTGTTATGATGAAGTATTTAATGAATTAAAAGAAAAATATAATTTAGAAGATTCTAATTATATAGTAGATTTATTATATGAATCTTTAATATATGAAAGTAATAACAAATAAAAATATCCACATTTTATGTGGATATTTTTTTAGTTGATACATATACATATGATTCAGTATCTTCATTATATGTAAATGTGAATTTATATTTATAAAGATCTTTTAATTTATCTAAGTCTTTTTCTGATTTAATTTTTGATTTTGTTTGTAATATAGTAGTTAATTCATAATCTTGGAATAGAGTAGAATTATATTCAAAAGCAACTTTTACTACTATTTCTAGTTTCTTATTTTGAGTAGATGCTGATTCTATTTTAGTATAAACTTTACCATTATTAATATCTTTCCAATTGCTATTTATTTTAATAGCATTTCCTTCTTTAGTTGTATAGTCATTATTAATATATGTATATGGTTGATTAAATATAGAAGTATATATATCTATTACTTTATCTTCTTCAATAAAACAATCAAAATCACTACAGTCTGCGATTGGAATGGCATTCTTTATAGCTATTAAGAATTTAGCTTTATCAGATATATCATCTATAGTTCTATTTTTAATATAATAGAATAATTTATTATTATATTGATTAGTAGTTTCCATAATAATTGGATATTCTATTTTATCTAAAATAGTTTTAGCTTCTTCTAAATCAAAATTATTAGTTTGTTCTTCAGTAACAGTAGTTTCTACTACTTCTTTTTTTAAATCTTTTTGAATAAAAGTTAAATAAAAAATGGCTATTAATATTGCAATTATACAAATTATAAAAATAATTAATTCAGTTTTATTTTGACTTTTTTTCATGAATAAATCCTCCTAGTTTATAATATAATTTTAAGAATAAAGTATAAAAAAGTAAAGATAATTATATATCTGTTTGACAAATAAAATTAAAAATCCTATACTTATTATAGGAGGATAAGATATGGATACAAGAAGAAAGAAAAATATATTAATAATTGCTTTGTTGATAGCAGTACTAACTATGTCTATATCATATGCTTTACTTTCACAACAATTAGAAATAAGTGGTAGTGCTAAGATTAATACCAAAGAATGGAATGTAAAAATTGTTAAGGTTGAAGATGTTGCTACACAAGGAAATGCTGAAGCAGGATCTACTGATCATACTGGTACAGTAGCATCTATTTCACCAGTATTTTATACTGAAGGTGATAGTGTTACATACAGTGTTACAGTAGAAAATCAAGGTAGTATTGATGCTACTTTAGATTCAATTACATCTGCAGTATCAACAACTGAAGGAACTAATTATCCTAATGTTGAATATGAATATGAAGGAATCAAAGCAACCGATATTTTAAAAGCAGGAGATAGCGTTAAATTTAATGTTACAATTAGTTATGTTAAAGCTGATCAAGAAGTAACTACTGCTGTTCAAAGTGACCCAACTAAGATAGTAACATTAACAAGTACTTTGGTTTATGTACAATCATCTAAATAGTAAATAAAAGAGTTATTTAATAACTCTTTTTTTGTGTTATAATTTATTTATAATAAGGAGTATTTATGAAGAATAAAAAGTTGGTACCAATATATATAATGTTAGTATTATATATAATAATTAATTTTTTAGTATCTTTTACTAGTTTTTCTAGTTTATTCTTAAATAGACTTAATCCAATTTTATTAGCTATTATTTGTATTGTGACTTATCAATTAGATAGTAGTAGGAATAGAAATAGAAATAAGATACCTAAATTACAAAATTTTATTATATATATGCTTTTATACGTTGTTATCTTTTATTTATTTGGTTTAGTATTTGGTTTTTATAAAAATATATATTCCTTATCTTTTAGAGGAATATTATCTAATTTCTTTTCTTTTTATTTAATAGTATTCTTTCAAGAATATATCAGATATAAATTATTAATTAATAGTAAGACTAATAATAATAAGTTTTTAATTACATTGTTATTTATAATCGTTAATATAAATTTATATTATTTAATTAAATTAGATAATAGTTTAGATATAATTACTTATTTATTCGGAGATTTTGTACCTATAGTTATTATGAATATTACATGTACTTATCTATCTAGTAATATTAGTTTAATTCCTAGCTTTATATATATGGGAATTATATATGGTATTAATTTCTTTTCTCCGATAATACCTGATTTAAATATATTTGTAAATTGTCTAATGTTATTAATATTATATATGTTTATAACTACTTCAGTAGATGGATTAATAATATTAGATAATAGAAAATATAATAAAAGAGATGTTAAAAAGAATAAAAGTCCATTTATGTATATATTGTTATTTATTACATTTTTCTTTTTATTATTTGTATTTGGATTTTTTAAATATAAACCTATAGTTATAGTATCTAATAGTATGGAACCTATCTTTAGTAAGGGAGATATAATTATTATTGAGAAAAAGAATACAAAAGACTTTAATAATTTGAAGATAAATGATATTATTTATTATAGATATGATAATAAATATATAACTCATAGGATTCATGATATAAAAGGTAATTCTAATAGTTATAGATATATTACTAAAGGGGATAATAATGATAACGTTGATGAGTGGGAAATAACTGATAAAGACGTTTATGGAAAGTATATTTTTAGAATAAAATATTTAGGTTGGCCTTCAGTTTATTTTTCAGAGTTATTTAATTAGGAGGATTGTGTGATGGAAAATGTTATTATGAAGAAATCTACTAGAGCAATACTTGCAATTGTATCTATTGTATGTATGATTTTAATGTTTTGGACTATATGTGATTGTTTTCCAAGAAATGTTACTAATACTGATGAAATATTAAAATATAATGTACAAGAAAAAATTGATTATAGTATTCACTTAACTGAAAATGAATATTATAGTGATGAATATAGTAATAGTAAAAATATGTATGTATCATCATTAGTAGATAGTTTAAATGTCACTTTTGGATACGAATTAACTGCAAATAAATTTTTTGACGGAATATATGGTTATCGTATAAGTGCAGTTTTATCAGGTAGAAATAATGGAGAAGAAGTATGGAATAAAACTTCTGAAATATTTAAATCTGCTGATTATGATTCTACAGGTACTTCAACTGTATTCTTAGAGAAAAATGTTAATATATCTTTAAAAGAATATTATCAAGAAGCATTAAAATATAATAAGTTAACTGGTTTCCCAGTAACATTAACAATTAAGATTAATGTAGAAAATGATATGTTAGTTAAAGGGGAAACTGAATATTTAAATGCGCCATCTGAATTTGAAGTAAGTATGCCTATATCTAATAAGACATTTAGTGTAACTACTACTAATAATAAGAATACTGATAAGAAAGTAAGTTTTGCACAAGAAACTAAAACAACATTTAATTCACGTTTATTTATTTTAGCTACTATTGCATTTATAGCTCTTATACCAGTAGCTGTAATGAGTTTATGTTCTTTATTCAATATAAGTAATTATGATGAATATAATAGAAGAATGAAAGAAATAAAGAAAAATTATGGTAGTTATTTATATGTAGATAAAAATGTACCTGTATTTAGGAAGAAAGAAATAATCGAAGTTAAAACAATAGAAAAAGTATATAATCAACTTGAAGATAATGATTATATTACAGTGTTTGAAAAAGAAAAAGGATCTGAATGTTGGTTTTATGCAGAGAAGAAAAATGAAGTATATTTATACATACTATCTTTAGAACATAGACCAATTAATTTAAGTGATAATAGCAATAAGAAGAAGCATTCTAAAAAACACTAGAAATATAAGTAAAAAATTGTAAAAATAATTGCAAACTCATATGAAATATGGTAATTTGTATATGTAAGCATAATGTGCTTAATAAAAATTTGGAGGTAATTTATGAAAAAAGTTGAATTAGTTGAAGCTGTAGCTCAAACTACAGGATTAACAAAAGCTGATGCTACTCGTGCTATTGACGCTACTTTTGCTGCAATCACTAAAGCTTTAGCAAAAGGAGATAAAGTACCAGTTGCTGGATTTGGTACATTTGGTGTATCTAAGAGAGCTGCTAGAGAAGGACGTAATCCTCAAACAGGTGAAACTGTTCATATAGCTGCTAGAAGAGCTGTAACTTTCAAAGCTGGAAGTGCTTTAAAAGAAACAGTAAATAAATAATAGATATGTAAGAAGAACGAGGTTTAATACCTTGTTTTTTTATGATATACTTGAGATGGAGATGATTGTTAGATGGATACAGCTTTAAAAGTGTTAAAAGAAATAAGTAAACATGGATTTAAAGCCTATATAGTTGGTGGTTTTGTTAGAGATTTTATTCTAGGAGTAGACACTAATGATATTGATATTTGTACTGATGCAACTCCAAAGGACATAAAAAATATATTCAATAATGTAGATTTACCTAATGATAGTTATAGTGCAGTTAGATTATATATAAAAAGATATACTTTTGATATTATGACTTTTAGAAAAGAGATAAGTTATTATAATAATAGAAAACCTCAAGAAGTAGAGTATATTAAAGATTTAAAAGAAGATCTATTGAGACGTGATTTTACTATGAATAGTATTTGTATGGATAAAGATGGTATTATCTTAGATCTATTAGATGCTCAAAAAGATATAGAAAATAGAGTTATTAAAGCAATAGGTAATCCAATTACTAAGTTTATGGAAGATCCCTTAAGAATATTAAGAGCAGTAAGATTTTATTCAACTTTAGATTTTGAATTAGATGAAGAAACTAAAGCAGGGATTATTCAAACTAAAAAAGAATTATCTAGACTTTCTTATAGTAGAAAAAAAGATGAATTAGATAAGATTTTTAATAGTACTAATTCTAAAAGAGGAGTTAATTTAATAATAGAATTAGGATTAGATAAAGAATTAGAATTAGATTTTTCTAAATGTTATTTAGATACAGATTTAATAGGTATTTGGGCTACTATAGATACTAGTGCTAATTATCCATTTACTAAGAATGAGAAACATTTAATAAGTGAGATAAAAGAAGCTTTAAAAACAGATATATTATCTAATATTAATTTATATAAATATGGATTATATATAAGTACTATAGTAGGTAGTATTAAAGGTATAGATAGAAGTATAATTATTAAGAAATTTAAAGAGTTACCTATAGTAAGTAGAAAAGATATAGATATAAGTGCTAATCAAATAATGGGTATTTTAGAAATTGAACCATCTAAAATTATTAATGAGATATATGAACAATTGATTAAGGAAATATTATGTGGTAAATTAGAAAATAATTATGAAGAGATTTCTAAATATTTAATTAATAATTATAAGTAGGTGATTATTATGAAAAATAAAATACTAGTAGATATAGTAAAAGATAAAAACTTAATAATTCCTTTATATATGTTTAGATTAATGGATAAGTTAAATCTAGATTATAAGGAATTTATAGTATTGATGTATCTTTATAATAAAGGTGAATTAGTTTCTTTAAATGTAGTAGAAATGTGTAATGATTTAGGTTTCTCTCAAAAAGATATAATGATTATTATTGGAGAATTAAATTCTAAGAAACTAGTAGATTTTAAAGTTAATACTAATGATAAAGGTATAAGAGAAGAGTTTGTATCATTAGATGATTTTTATAATAAAGTAAGTTTATTATTAATGGATGAAGAGGAAAATAATGATGATGATTCATCTAATATCTTTTTAGAAATAGAAAGAGAATTTGGTAGAACTTTAAGTCCAATTGAAGTAGAAATAGTAAAAGCATGGTTAGAAAATAATTTCAGTGAAGAATTAATAAGATGTGCTTTAGAAGAAGCTGTTCTAAATGGAGTTAGTAATTTAAGATATATTGATAAGATATTATTTGAATGGAATAAAAAAGGAATAAAGACAAGAGAAGATGTAGAAAAGAACAGGATCAATCATCGTAAAAAAGAAGAAAAGACTAGTGTAGAACCATTTGAATATGATTGGTTAAATGATGATGAAAATAGATAGAATAGAAGCTTATTTAGATGAATTGTTTCCTGATGCTGGTTGTGAATTAAATTATAATAAAGATTATGAATTATTAATCGCAGTAGTATTATCTGCTCAAACAACTGATAAAAGAGTAAACATGGTTACTGAAGAATTGTTTTCTAAATATGATATTTATAGTTTATCTAAAGCTAATTTAAAAGATTTAGAGAGAATTTTAAGACCAATTGGTACTTATACAAGAAAAGCTTATTATGTGCGTGAAATAGCCTCTAAATTAATTAAAGACTATGATGGAAAAGTACCTAATAATAGAAAATATATAGAGAGTCTTCCAGGAGCAGGAAGAAAAACTGCTAATGTAGTTTTATCTAATCTATTTGATGTACCTGCTATTGCTGTAGATACACATGTAGAAAGAACTAGTAAAAGATTGGGTTTAGCTAAAGAATATGATGATGTGTCTAAAGTAGAAGAAAAGTTAATGAGAAAATATAAAAGAGAAAATTGGAGTAAAAGACATCATCAAATGGTCTTATTTGGAAGATATTTTTGTAAATCTAAGAATCCTAACTGTAATGAATGTAAACTTTATGATATATGTAAATATAAAAAAGAAAAGAGGAATAATAATGAAAAAAATACCAGAAGAAAAAATGAAACAAATTAAAGAATTTTTAAATTCTCATAGCAGGGAATATGGAAAGACTTATGCACAAGAAGAATTATATGAATGGGAAATATATGAACCATTACATCAATTTATCTTGTCTAGTATAGAAAGTGCCTATAATACTAAAGATATTTATCAACCTTATTATAATGAATTACTTTCTTGGTTTGATGTTTTTGATAGAAGTGGAGATCCATATGTTGGATTTGTAGATATAATTGAAAAGAAAGTAGGTTCATTAAAAGGAAAGAATATTTTAGAAATTGGATGTGGACCAGTACCTGCTTTATCACGAATTATTTTAGAAAGAATGCGTGATGAAAATGGAAAAGTAGATGGAACTCTTACAGCATATGATCCTGATTTAGTAATAAGAGATGAAGAACTTCCTGGAGTAACTTTAGTAAGATCTCTATTTGATGAAAAAACACCATTACCTACAGATGCTTTAATAGTATCCATGACTCCAGTAGTTGAAGCTGCTCAAGTTATTTGTTTAAGAGTAAATAAAGAAAAGGTTGCTGGAATAATTAAATTAGGAATAGTAGAAGGAACTGAATTTAAAGCAAAATTAGATAAAGAAGGAGGATATGGTATTATGGTACCATCTTTTGAAGAAAGTAATTATTCAGGTAAAGATGAAGAAATAATATCTTATGTAGGAGAAGTAAAAGGAAAAAGTAGATAATATAAAAACAAGATGTAATATCTTGTTTTTTTAATTGAAATTAGATAATAAGGTTTGTATATTAGTTTTATTTAAAGTCTTACCATTATTCTTATCAGTTTTATATGGTTCTGATTGAGATTCGTATAAAGAATAAATAGAACCATTATCTGTAGTTATTTGTTCAATCATTGGTGGAAATTCAAATGATTTATAATTTACTAATGGATTAGTATAATCAGTTATTTCTTCATCATATTTAAATATTTGTAGAGTAGAAGGAACTTTTATTCCTCGAGATCTACTTAAAATCATATAAGTATTATCATCTTTCTCATAAAAAGATATACCTTGTACTAAATTAGGAACTTTAAATCTATTTACTTCTTTTAAATGAATAGTTCTTTCTTCATCTACATCTATTGCATATTGTTTAACAATACCATTTCTACCTAAAGTAAAATTACCTACATATAGTGAGTTATTATGCATTGTTAAATAAGAAACTGCAGTTTTAAAAGGATTGTTATAATTTCTTAAATCTTGTCCTAAATAAAGATCTTTATATCTAGGACTTGCTTCATCTTTATGAACTATATCAAATACTCCGTATGCATCAACATTTCCTAAATAAGAGGATACCCATAATAGATTTCTTTCTTTATCATAAGAAATACCACCAACATGAGCTTTATTTCTTAATGAACAAGTATTTATCAGATCACCATCTTTAGTATAAACTTGTACTAAAGAATTATTGATATGATAAAAATCATACATTGATACAAATATATAATCATCGCTTATACTAAGTCCTTGAGGTACCATATTAGAGTTATCTAGAGTATATTGTAAGCTTTCTTCAAAAGCATCAGGTAATTCTTCATCTATAAATGTTGTATAAGCTTTAGTAGTATTATTATAAGAATAAGGATAATTCTCATTTTTACTAGTAAAACTAGAAACTGCTAAAAGAGCAGATAAAGAAACTGCAGGTATTAATAATTCTATTTTTCTCATGAAAATCACCCCCATCTTTTATTTGGTACATTATACCATAAAATTAAGAAAATTACCAGTAAAAAAAGAATAGGTATAAAACCTATTCTTTTTATCTTGTAATTGTAACATTAGATACTGTAACTTTAGCTCTAGATGCTCCGTTATATTTAACATCATATACTATTGTACTGAATCTTGTTCCAGCTTCATCAATATTATCTTCACTTAATGTACTATATTTAGATCCATCTGATTCATAGTATGAAACAGAAACACTATATCCACTTGATACTGTAGCTCCATCTTTTATTAGATGAATACAAGATGTTGGATTAGATGTGAAACAGTGATTAGACATTGAATATGTTGAACCACTTGTTACATCAGTAGTAGCACTATAAGTAGATGTATCTGTTTGTGATGCTGAAATTGTTCTTGTTACTCCAGATGAATCAATATCTGAATAATTCTTGTATGCAGTTACTACTTTATAAGTTCCTTCTGGATTATCACCAGTATAAGTATAATATGTATCAGTAGTAAATGTTAAGAATTTATTATTCTTATATATCTTATATCCGAAATCACCATATGATTTATCAGCATCTTTACTCTTACTAGAAGCAGTCCATGATAATCTAACATATTTAGTAGTATAATCATATGTAGCACTTAAATTAGTTACATTACTTAATTTACTATAAGTAGTAGAAACTTCAGTTGGTTCAGTTCCCTTTTTGTAATATTCATAAGTAATTTTACCAGCTGGAGTAGAAGAAGAAGCTAATCTACCAGGATTTGGACTTCCTTTTTCTATAGCAACTTTAACTACTGTATCAGGAACTTTAAATTTCTTTTTACTAGTAAATAATACTTTACCAGCAGTTTTATATAATCTATTTCTTTCTGTAGCAACATTTACTTTATAACCAGATGTTGCAGATTTTAAATAATATCCAGTTTTACCATTATAGATCTTATCATATCCATACCACATACCAACAGCAGTATCAGGATCATATCCAATAATCCATGCATCAGGTACAGCATATGATGGTAAATTATATTTCTTTGCGATATCTGATGTATAGTTAGTAGTACCAGTTTTAGCTGCTAGATGGACACCATTTATTTTAACACCTTTAGCAAGTCCATCAGTAACTGTATACTCTAAACAGTAAGTCATCATATATGCAGTAGCAGAAGACATTACTGGAACACCTTCAGACTCATATTCAACTTCTTCACCAGTATCACGATAAACTATTTTATTAATTGTATAAGGTTTATAGTAAGTACCTCCATTTGCAAATGCAGCATAAGCAGCAGCCATTTGTAATGGGTTAGATCCATTAAATGCACCGATAGCATGTGCTTCATGCATGTATGTACTTCCTTCAGTAGTTTCAGGTTTAATACCTAAACTAGTAACAAATTTATATCTATTATCATTAGAAACTGCTTGGAATGCTTTAAGAGCTGGAATATTTCTTGATTGAGCAAGAGCAGTTCTTACAGTTATTTTACCCATATATTTACGGTCAGAGTCACGTATTGGTTTACCGTTTGAGTAAGTATAAGGACTGTCATCAATAATAGTATAAGTAGAGTAGTTGTTATATTCCATTGCAGGACCATAGTCAAATATTGGTTTAGCAGTAGATCCAACTTGTCTTTTACCAGTAGTAGCACGATTTAATGTACGTGCATCATTATCTCTTGAACCTGCAACTGCAACTATCTTACCAGTCCAAACATCAACAGCAGCAATACCTGCTTGAACAACTTTATTTTCCCATTTAAATGTTTTACCAGAGAAAATATTATCTAATCCTTGTTGTTTTTTTGTATTTATATTTGTATATATTTCAAGTGAAGTAGTATAAGGATCAATTCCCCAGTCATTAATCAACTCATCAATAACAGTATCTATATATGATTGATATGGTTGATATGCTGCATCAGATGATTCTATTACTAGACCTTCAATTGGGATTGAATTAGCCATATCTCTTTCTTCTTTAGATATATATCCATGTCTATACATAAGATTTAATACTTCAGCACGTCTTTCAGCAGCAGCTTCAGTATGTATTTTTGGATTATATGCATTTGGTGATTGATACATACCAGCAAGTAGAGCGGCTTCAGATAAGTTTAACTCTTTAGCATGTTTACCAAAATAAGTAAGAGATGCTTCTTCAACACCATAAGTATTACTTCCTAAGAAGTGGTTATTTATATAAAATTCAAATATTTGTTCTTTAGTAAATTCTTTTTCTAATTTAAATACAGCTAAATATATATCTGTAAATTTTCTCTTAATACCTTCAACACCAGTAGCAACTTTAGAAGTCATATTATTCTTAATAACTTGCATTGATAGAGTAGAAGCTCCACCAGCATCAGAGTTACCACTTACTTGTCCAAGACCTGCTTTAAAGAATCTTAATGGGTCAAATCCATTATGTTCAAAGAATCTTGAATCCTCAGTAGCAATAAT
The DNA here is from genome assembly GCA_902772675.1 of uncultured Erysipelotrichaceae bacterium. Taxonomy (GTDB): domain Bacteria; phylum Bacillota_I; class Bacilli_A; order RF39; family UBA660; genus RUG11788. Next base: position 3,963 of record CACYBN010000102.1, on the reverse strand, counting down.
TGCATTTATTAAGTTTTCAGATGCTTCATCATATGTAATCTTTTCACGTTTTTCAGTAGATAGGTTAGCATATTCTACACCATCTGATGTATAAAGAATTGTACTTTCTTTAGTAGATAATTTAGATATATCCCATTCAGGAGCTTCATCTACGATAATATAACCAAAATATGCAACTCCACATACTCCAGCAATACATCCAATTAAGAATAGAATGAAGAATATATTAGTAAGTACTCTAATTACTTTATTTCTTCTTATCTTTCTAAGTAGTATTGCAAATAATATGATTATTGCTATTCCTAAAACTGTTATCGCAGTCATTAATGTCCCCATTAGTTTAAGTAAAATAATAATTACAACAAATGATATTATTCCTAAAAGAATTAAAGTATTTCTATCAATTCTTTCAGTTTGAACATTTCTTTTAACTCTTTCATTAGTATTATTAGGTACTTTTTCCCAATTCCTATTAGCAGTTTTAGCATTTTTACTATGTTCATGTTTAATAGGTTTAATATTTCTATTACTTTGTTCATGTCTTTTTAGAATATTTTTCTTTTTCTTATTATTGTTACTATCTCCATATCTATCACTTCTTCTAGAAGTTCTACTAGGAGTATTCTTAGTATTAGCCATTTCTACCTCCAATAATTTTATCTATTATTTTTAAATAATCTAATCTAGGATTATATTTTAATTCAATTGAAAAAGCTTTTTCTTTAAAATAATCAACTGGTATAGATTTTCTTGTATTATTATCAATAAAATCTATGAAGTCTTCTCCTAATAATAGATAAGTAATGTCTAATTTATTAAATCTTATTATTAAGAAACATAAACCACCATTATTTGAAATGTTTCTAATATGATTAATTTGATGGGGATTAATATTTCCTAATGGAAAAGACGTTGTATTATTAGTTTCTTTTGCATCGAAATCAATATAATATCCTTTATATAATCCATTGTAATCTAATGTAGATGGTTCTTTAAAAAAAGCATCTGTGATTCTAACTTGTTTATTAGTAGGATAACTTACTTTAACTATTTGAATTGGAGTAGGTTTCTTATATATATATGCTATTCCTTCATCTTCATAGTATTTATTAGTAATATTTAAATCTTCTTCTAAAGTCATACCACGATTTCCATAGTTTATATTATGGTTTGTTGCTGTTTGTTTAATACCATTTGGATATTTCATTTAACCACCTAGAGTAATTATACTATAATATTAATTTTTTTACTATTAAAAAATACTAAAAAAGTGTACTTATTTTAGATGTTTTGATAATATAGATAAAGCTTCTTTCTAAAAAAGCAATTGAAGAAAAAGATGTAATGTTATATAATTATTATGATTGAAGAAAATTAAGTAAATCTAATAAAGGTTGGTGTTAAAAATGTTTCAAAATCGTATTCAATTAACTCCACAAGATATCCTTGATAAAGACTTTAAAGTTGATGTTAGAGGATGGAGCTTAAAAGAAGTAGATCAATTTTTAGATATAATTATTGGTGATTATGAAGAATTTATTAAAATAATTAATGAAAAAGATGAACAAATTTCAACATTACAAGAAGAAATTATGAATTTAAAAGCTGAAAATCGTAATTTAAAAACAAATATAGAAATAGCTAAGAGTGGTTCAACTGAAAGAAGAGAAGTTACTAACTTAGATGTATTAAAACGTCTTTCTCAATTAGAGAAGATTGTTTATGGAAAAGAAGAAAAAGAAGAAGAAGATACAAATAATTAATATAGTACTTTGACAAACGCGCTATCCTTGTGATGGTGAGGAAAGTCCTTGCTCACACAGTCTGTGATGACTGTAGTGTTTATGCTAGAGGAATTATACTAACTCTAGGTAGTAGAAATACTAACGGACGCGAAAATATCTAAGTCTTTGATATGATATGATTAGCTGTAAAAGTGCCGCAGAGACGATGCTTTCAGAAATGAAAGAGTGAAACGTGGTAAACCCCATAAGTGAGAAATCCAAAATTGGTAGGAGAGCTTTAACAAAGGAAAGATAACGGAGTTAGAGACCAGAAATGGTAGATAAATGTTTGTCACCTAGAAATAGGTACAGAACGAGGCTTATAAAGTACTTTTTATTTTGATTTGAGGTGTTTAGTTTGAAAGGACTGGGAGAGTATTTAAAAGAACATCGATTGTCTAATGGAGTAGGTGTTGAAGAAGCAGCAAGCGATTTGAATATTTCTAAAGATGATATAGAAAACATTGAGAGTGGAAACATTAGAGCGTTTAAAGATGTTCTATTGTTAAAAAAAGAAGTTGGAGATTATGCTAAATATTTAGGATTAGATCCTGATAAAGTAATCGACGAATTTAATGACTTTTTATTTGAACATACCTCAAAAATATCTTTAGAAGATATCTTAGAAGCTAAGAAAAAAGTAGAAGATGATGAAAAAGAAAAGATTCATTCTCCATATACAATTGAGAGAAAAAAGAAATTTAATATAGATAGTATTATTAAATTAAAACCATTATTTATTTCATTATTGGTAATAATATTATTGCTATTAATATTATTTGTATATATGAAAGTTAGAAAAGACGATTCTAATAATAGAACAATAGAATTGATGGAAAGTAGGAGTGATATTTATGAATTTGCCCAATAAGTTAACAGTTTCTAGATTAGTTATGAGTGTAATAATAATTTTTATATTATTATTTCCATTTTATTCAGTAGGAATAAAAATTCCGCAATATGTAATAGGTGGAGTTACATGTGACTTAAGATATTTCATTGCAGGAGTATTATATATAGTTGCAAGTTTAACAGATTTTGCAGATGGTTATATTGCAAGAAAATATGGATTAATTACTAATACAGGTAAAATGTTAGATGCAATTGCTGATAAAGTATTAGTTAATTCAGTATTAATTATTTTGGCTGCTGATGGAGCTATTAATGCTATTATTCCAGTTATTATAGTATTAAGAGATATTGTAGTAAATGCAATAAAGATGGAAGCAGCTGGAAAAGGAGTTGTTATTGCAGCTATTAAATCAGGTAAATTTAAAACAGCTTCATTAATGACTGGTACTGCTTTAATGTTCTTCTATAATTTACCATTCGCTTTAATTGGTGAAGGACTAGCAGTAGGACAATTCTTATTATATATAGCAACTATTTTATCAATAATTAGTATGATTCAATATTTCAATATGAATAAGAATTTAATATTCCCAAAAGAAGAAAAAAAGACAAAAAAATAAAAGAAAAAGCATTTTTATTAAAAATAAAAGTGCTTTTTTTATTGTATTTAAAGGGAAAAATATAATATTCAAACATTTGTTTGAAAAAGTATTGCAATTTAAAAAATAATGTTGTAATATTTAATTGTAAGCAAATAAATGGAGGTATTACATGAAGACAACAAGCGTTGAAGATAAAGACAAAAAATTAGAACAAGTATTAGCAGATATTGAAAAACAATTCGGTAAAGGATCGATAATGAAACTAGGAGAAAGTAAACATATGGAAGTTGAAGTAGTTCCAAGTGGATCTTTGTCACTAGACGTAGCTTTAGGTGTAGGTGGATATCCAAAAGGAAGAATTATTGAAATATATGGACCTGAATCAAGTGGTAAAACTACTTTTGCATTACATGCAATTGCTGAAGCACAAAAGGCTGGAGGAAGAGCAGCATTTATCGATGCTGAACATGCTCTAGATCCTAGCTATGCCAAAGCATTAGGAGTTAATATTGATGAATTATTACTTTCACAACCTGATACTGGTGAACAAGCATTAGAGATTTGTGATGCATTAGTAAAAAGTGAGGCAGTTAGTATAATTGTAATCGATTCAGTTGCAGCTTTAGTTCCACAAGCCGAAATTGATGGTGAGATGGGAGATTCTCATGTTGGGTTACAAGCAAGATTAATGTCTCAAGCTTTAAGAAAATTATCTGGTAATATTA
>CACYBN010000101.1 GCA_902772675.1 uncultured Erysipelotrichaceae bacterium | reverse complement strand
TCCACCGATTACAGCACCAGTAGCAGCTCCACCTATTACATAATAAAGTAAATCATTATCTTTTTCTTCTTTTTCCTTTTTCTCTTCTTTCTTTTCTTCTTGTTTTGGTTCTTCTTGTTTAGGAACTTCAGCTGATTTGTAATCATCCTTTATAACCGCATTCATTACTCTTTGTTTATTAGCTTCTTTATCAGAATCTGTTAATCCATTATATCCTTGTAATTGGAATACATAAGCATTTCCACTAACTATTGTTACATATTCTTCAATTGTTACACTTTTTCCTTCTAGAGTACTTTCAAAATTAGTATGAAGATATCTATAGTCACCAAAATCTACTTTATCATAAGTTTTAGCACCTACTGTAGTAATAAATCCTTTAGCAAATTCATCAAATTCTTTATCACTATACTCTTTTATATTGTTAATACCACTTTCACCTAAGCTATCTAAACTTATTTTTCTTACAAAGAATTCTTTCTTAAAATCTTTAGTAAATGCATCTAAATAGATATTATTAGTAGTAAATATTTCATTCATTTTTTCTTCAGTAACACCTAATTTAGATAATTCACTATTGTTTTTATAGTTTTCTCTAGTAAAAACATACCAATTAGAATCAAAGTCAATTGTTACATAATCATTATCTGCTTTGTAACTTTCTGCATTAACCATACATGGAATAATAAATAAAAATGCTAATAAAAATAATAATTTCTTTTTCACTTTTTTCACCTCTACTATGATTATATCATTATTATAAAAAAAATAAATCCTAAAATTTAAAAATATATTGTTAACAAAAAAGTGTTGACAATATCTTTTGTTGAGTGTTACAATACACTTGTTTGAAGAAAGGAGTGAAAACATGGTTAAATTAAACAATTCAATATTTATCTATAATAGTAGTTATAAATTAGAGGAATTAGACAATGTCTTCTCTCCTTTAAGTGCTTTTTAATTATAAAAATTTAATTATTTAGAAAGACTACTATTATGTAGTCTTTTGTTATTAATGGAGGGATTATATATGAAGAAAACTAAAACATTTAAAATAATTTGGCAATATCTTAAGGATGATAAAATTAAACTTTTCTTATATATATTCTTAGTATTCTTATCGTACATGCCTCCACTATTCAATGCTTATATTTTTGGATCTGCATTGGAACAACTTATAAATAAGAATTTTAATTCTTTTGCTCTATTATTAGTTATATGGTCAGTTATAGATATTATATTTTATTCTCTATTACAAATACCTAGAGATTTATTATATAACTCTCTAGAAATTAAATTTACAAAAAATGTCAGTAGAGATTTATATAAGAAATTAGATAATTTACCTGCTAAAGCATTCGAAGAAATTGGTACTGGTGAACTAGTTAATAGAATTTATACTGATCCAGATAGAATAATGGAATTATTATCGAAGTTAATTAGAATGACTTCTAAAGCTTTGATAGTATTATTTGTAATTGGACTATCATTCTCTATTTCATTCTTCTTAGGACTAGAAATTATTATATTCTCTATTATTATGGGATTCATTTCTAAATTTTTCTTTCCTCGAATTAAGAAATCTCAAGAAAATATCAAACATGAAGCTGATAACTATGTTAAGAAAATAACTGAAAATATTTCTGGTATAAGAGAAATAAAAGCCTTAGGAATAAAAAAGAACATCGAAGATAATGTTTATGAAAATATTGATTCATTATTTAATCAATCTAGAAGAATTAAAAAATATGAAGTTACTTATTATAGTTTAAATAATCTTATCTATTTCTCATTACAAGGTATTATCCTATTAACTACTGGATATCTATTTATTAAAGGATATATTGCATATGCAGTATTTATGGTTATGGATAATTACATTTTTAGAATAGATGATGTTGTTGAAAGTATTTCTGATTTTGGAGTAAGTTATAATAAAGTAACTGTATCTTTAAAAAGAATTGATGAAATTATTAATAATAAGATCTATCCTGATGAAAAGTTCGGTAATATAGAAAATATTAAAGGAAAAGGATCTATCGAATTCAAAAATGTTAAATTTAGATATTCTGAAGATGAAGATTATACTTTAAAAGGATTAAACTTATCTATTAAACCTAATGAAAAAACTGCGATTATTGGACGTTCTGGTAATGGTAAATCTACTATATTCAACTTATTATTAAGATATTTTGATTCTAATGAAGGACAAATACTATTAGATGGAATTGATATAAAAGATTTATCAGAAAAAGAATTAAGAAAAAATATATCTATTATTAGACAAACTCCATTTCTATTTAATATGTCTATAATAGATAACTTTAGATTAGTTAAATCTGATGTTACTCTAAAAGAAGTTAGAAAAGTATGTAAAGAAGCATATATAGATGATTATATAATGAGTTTACCAAACAAATATGAAACAATAGTTGGTGAAGGTGGAATAAATTTATCAGGAGGACAAAAACAAAGATTAGCTATTGCAAGAACTTTATTATTAAATACTAAAATAATATTATTTGATGAAGCTACATCTGCTCTTGATAATGAATCTCAAGAATATATAAAGAAAACAATAGATAAATTAGTAGATAAACATACTATTATCATAGTAGCACATAGATTATCTACTATTATAGATGCAGATACTATTAATGTTATCGATAAAGGTAAATTAATAGCATCTGGTAAACATGATGAATTGTTAAAGAACTGTAAAATATATAATAGTTTATATAACACAGAATCTTCAAACTAAAAAGGACTTAATTAAGTCCTTTTTTTATTTCTATTTCATTTATATTACCTGCATAATCATTAACTAAAGAACTAGTTAATTTAAAAGTAGTATATACATATAAATTGTTATCTAAGATAACTAATTTATTATTATCTTTAGAATATTTAATAGATAAAATATAATCATTGAAAGATAAATAACCTTTCATAGTATCAATATCATAATAATCATTTAATCTCTTAGTAATTATATTATCTACTTCATTTTCAGATATATTTAAATATTTTAATACTTCACTATTAGATAATTCTTTCCCTGTTTTTACATTGATATTATATACTAAATATTCTATATCTCCATATTCGGTTCCATCTACATGAGTAATTCTTATAAATAGAGATAATATATCTTTATATACATAATAATCATAATAGAATACATCTGATCCATATGCACATCTATAATACTTATTCATAATAATATTATTGATTTTTTGAACTTCACTACTATTTAAATTAATTATAGGTAACTTACCAGTATAAGGATCTTCACTAAATTCAGTTTCTTTTTCTAATACATAGTCATATTCAGATAAAGTTTTATTATTCTTTGTAATATTAGATAAAACAATTGCTCCGATTGATAGGATAATTACAACTACTAATATAATAATTATATTCTTTTTCATGATTCACCTACTTACTCTTAAGTTCTGCTGGTTCTATATGCCAGTTTTCTACACAACTTCCTCTTACATTTTCACATATAGGAAACCTAAGTCCAAATTTACTACAGTTATCATGAGCCCAATATAAGGCTGCAGGACTTCCAAAACTTAAATCTGAAGCAATTCCCCATCCGTGATTAGAAGTACCTGGAACTGCTGCTAAATTACCATTATTACAGCTTTTAGTAATATAACAATTATAAAAATATTCTTGTTTAGCATATGGTCTCCACGCAACATAATCATTTGCACCTATATTTATCGTATGACCTGCAGCTTTGCCTGCATTAACAAAAGCCATTAATCTATTATAAAAATATTTATTATATCCATAAGGAGCGCTTCCTTTAGATCCTTCTACTCCACTTTTACCATTAACAGGTTTATAAAATACTCCATTTATTACTTCTACCATACCATCTTTTCCATTTTCATGATATAAAGTAGCATCATCAGCTCCTTGTTGTTGTTTTTGTTCTTCTTGTTTTCTTCTTTCTTCAGCAGCTCTTTCTTCATTCTTTTTACGATATTCTTCTCTTGTCTCTTCTATATTTTTTCTTAGTTCTTCTGCTTTTTTAGCTTCAGCTGCTTCAGCAGCCTCTTCTGCTTCTTCAGCTAATTTTTCTTGATTTCTTAAAACAGCAATTGTCTCAGTATTAGCATTAGTCCAACATGATGAATTAAATAAATTACTAGTACCAATTAAATTAAAAAATAAACCTAAAAAAGTAGGAATAAAAAATATACATACTAGTGCGATCATTCTTTTCATTATTTTAGAATATACTTTATTTTTTACATCAATTACTGTAAAAAATAAATCATATGCACTTACTAATATTAAAATTATTGGAACAAGTATCTTAAAAAAAGTAATGACATGCTTAATCATTAATATTACTGAAAGAGTTCCACTACTATCACAAACATTCATAAACATAATAAAATCACCTATTCTAAGGTGATTATATCATATTTATTTATTATTAGTTAGGAATTTTTCACAAACTAGATTATCATAATATTTAGAATAATAATCATATTTATCTTTTTCTCTTACTACCCAACCAAATACATATTTATTTTTTTTCTTAATTTTTTTTAATTCTTTCATAGAATAATCAGTAACAGATATATTTACAAAATCTGGTTTAGTTATTTTATTAAACATTAATCTACTACAAAGGAATTTAACAAACGGATTATATTTTACACTCCATGTTTTACATGCTAATTGTCCTCTTATTACATCTGGATAATTATCTTTAAAATATTTAATTATCAAAGGACTAAAACTTTGTACTACATATTTTCCTTTATAATCTTTAAGTATCTTCATAGATTCTCTTTCTAAACTATGATCTGTAATATCTGTTTTAAATTCTATTATTAATGGAACTTTACCATTTACTAATTTTAATACTTCCTTGAAAGTACATATCTTATATCCATTAATCTCTATTTTAGACAATTCTTCATAAGTATAGTCTTTTATTTTATTATCAATTCCAAAGATCCTTTTTAAAGTATTATCATGAAAAACTACAATAGTACTATCTTTTAAAATGTGTAGATCCAACTCTATAACATATCCTTTTTTTATTGCTCTTTTAAAAGCTTCAATACTATTTTCATATATTTTATTATCTATATCGTGTAATCCTCTATGAGCAATTGTTTTATTAAGTATAAATGATAAATCTCTCATTATTCATTTCCTTTCAAACTTGTAACCATATCTATTTTCTTTATTTTTCTTGTTAAATATATAGATACTAACATAGTCATAACAAACGTTCCTATCGCAGATAATACATATGATAATAAACTAATATAAGCTTCGAAATCATATGCATCACCTAAAGCTGCATAAAAGATATAAGATAAAGTATAATATCCTAATGGCAATCCTATAACAATAGCTAATATAGCAACCCATAGATTTTGTTCTATAAATATTTTAGATATTTTCTTATCACTAAAACCTAATACTTTTAAAGTAGCAAATTGATAATTCTTTTCAGTAAATGATAATATTCCCATATTATAAATAATAACAGTACCTAATAAAATTGCTATAAATATGATTAAAAATATCATGGCCATCATAGTAGACAACATATTATTAATACCTTTAGAAATATCATCTATACTTTGAATACTACCTACTCCATCAATATGTTTACCAACATTTACTTTCTTATTAGTATATAAACTATCAGGTATATATTCTAAATCTAAACTTTCATAATATTCTTTAGTCATTACTATATTTTGATTTTGAGGATCTTTACTAAGTCCAATTATTGGAGAAATATAATATTTATTAGTACCTAATATTCTCCATTCTATAGTATCTCCAACTTTTAAATTATATTTATCTGCAAGTTTTCTAGTAATATAAATACCATCATCTTTTAATTTTATTTCTTTATCATTAGAATCTACTATTCTATATGAAGAATTACTATCATTAACAAATATATTATTAGAAATAATATCATCATTATATTTAAATTCTATTAATTGACTCTTTGATGTATTATCTCCATATTTATCTTTTAACTCTTTTAAAGCATCTTCACCATAATTGGATAAATTCAATTTATATTCATAATTATTTATTATATTAAATTCTAAATTTAAATAATTTTTCATAGTATCATTCATACCAGTTGCAGCTACTAAAAGAATCATACATCCTACTATTCCTACTAATCCCATTATAGTTCTAGCTTTACTACGTAAAATATCTCTAATATTCCAACGACTAGAGAAAGATAAATGTTTGAATAATTTTCTTTCTATAATATTAACTTTAGTAGTTTTTACATTAGGTCTTTCTACCCTTAGAGTTTCAGCAGCATTCTTAATCAATACTTTATAAGTACTTAATAGAGTTGCTATAACTACACCTAATATTACTAATATAGCTACTAGATATGTACTACTATCTATATAAGCTTTTGGATTAGGTACTACATAATATTCCATTTCCATTTTTACAAAGAAATTACCCATTAAAAAATATCCTAAAACTATTCCTATGACGGCAGCTATAATACTTAAAAATACACCATATGATAAGTAATGAATAGCTATTCTAATATCACTATATCCTAAAGCTTTTAAAGTACCTATAATAGTTCTATCTTTTCTAACTACTCTAGTCATTGTAGTAACTACTGATAATAAAGCTATAAAAATAAATAAACCAGAAAATACTCCTACATAGGTTTTACCTTCATCCATTTCTCTTTGATAACTGTCATAAGATAAAAGATCTTCCGAATTAAAACAAGCATTAACATTATCTAATTCAATTATTTTTTCTTTAAAAGTCTTTCTATTATCTTTACTATCCAAATCTATTAATAAACTAGAATATCTTATATATTTTTCATAATCATCTAGTTCTTTTCCTGATAATTTTGTAAATATTTCTTTATCTAAAGCATTAACACTCATATAGACAAAACCATAACTTTTATGAGCTGGAAACACTTCAGAATCATCTTTTACATAATATACTAAATCAGGTACATCTATTAATCCAACTACTTTCTTTTTAAATTCATATCCCTCATAGTTAATAGTTATTTTATCTCCAACTTTTATATTATTTAAATCTGCATAATAACTATCTAACCATAAGCCTTTTTCATCAATATCAAATTTTTTACCATCAATAACATAGAACTTAGATACATCATTATTATTAATATAATAAATACTAAGTTTATTATCTTTATGTGAAGCAAGTGATGGAAGAGAAATCTTTCCTGAAACATTTTCAACATGTTTCATTTTAGATATTTCTTCAATATCATCATCATCAAATTCTCCATAAAGATCCATATCTTGTAAATTATTTTCTTCATAATAAATTTTAGCTGATTTATCCATACCTAGCATATAAGCTTTTATACCTGTATAAGCAAATATACCTATTAAGACCATTAAAAATATTGTTATATATTGAGATATATTATTTCTTATATCTCTTAACATTTTTCTTTTTAGCATCTTACCACTTAACCTCATCTATTGATTTAGGTTTTCTATTAACAGTACTACTTTCTACTTTTCCATTTTTAAGTCTTATAACTCTATCTGCGATATCAGCTATCAAAGTATTATGTGTAACAATAATAACAGTATTATTTCCATTATTAGAATCACATTGTTTTTTTAATAATTTAAGTATTTCTACACCTGTTTTAGAATCAAGTGCTCCAGTTGGTTCATCTGCTAAGATAATATCTGGATCTTTAGCTATTGCTCTTGCTATAGCTACTCTTTGTTGTTCTCCACCTGATAATTGATTAGGAAACTTATTTAAATGTTCACCTAAACCAACTTCTTTTAATACTGTTTTAGCATTCTTTGGTTTCTTAACTATATCTTTTACTAATTCAACGTTTTCATAAACCGTTAACGAAGGAAGTATATTATAAAACTGGAAAATAAATCCAACATTTTCTGCTCTATATCTAGTTAATTCTTTATTATTATATTCAGATATAATACTATCATTTACAGTTATTTTTCCACTAGTAACTGTATCCATCCCACCTAATAAATTCAAAAGTGTACTTTTACCAGCTCCAGAAGGTCCTAAAATAACTACAAACTCTCCTTTATTAATAGTAAAACTACACTTATCTAATGCTTTAAACTTTTTTTCTCCAACTTCATATGTTTTAGTAACATCTTTAAATTTAATTAATTCACTCATAATACCCTCCTATACCTAATTAAATTATATGAAAAAAAGAGAAATTTATCAATAACAAATATGAATAACTGTTCATATTTATAAAAAATAATAAAAAGAGTATTTCTACTCTTTAAAAATCATGAACATTTATTACAGATGATTCATCTGTTTCTTCACTCTTGAATAATTCTTTTTTTCTTAATAAATAATTATTCATAATTAATTCATCTACATCTCTATTTAATACTATAAAATCCTCTCTATGTAATGTAGATAATACTATATTAAATAAAGTTGATTCTGAAATACTTTTAGTACTTTGTACTCTTTCATATATTTCATTAAATTCTCTATCAAAAACATCATGCAATTCTTTTTCTTCTTCAGAATTAATTCTTCTTGATGCAAATTCTAAAGAATCACTATTAAGTAAAGAAAGAGGCCCTACTAATTTATCCATACCATCTTTAGTAGATATAATTTCATTTAAAGTTAAACAAAAATAATTATAGTTAATCTTTCTTAAAGCTTCATTTTTATATAATGCTTTTGGTAATGAATCACTACAAGGATCAAATACATATATACCAGATATATTATATTTATCATCTATTATTTCTACTAGAGTAATATAATCTTCTGTTTCCCTTTTAATTTTTCCTATATAAGAATCAATTCCTAATCTTGATAATATTTCTTTAAATAATATATTAAATCCTTTAGATGTTGTTTTTCTTGTATTAATTATATCTGGAAGTCTATCACTTGCTTTATAGTCTAAATCTAATAGTTTGATAAAATCATATACTTCTTTAATTTTCTCTATCATAGATAATTCTTTATCTATAGAATTAATTACTACACTTATATATTCTTCCATTTTTCTATAATTAGGAATACTAGTAATTAAATAAGCACCTTTATTTGATTTATAAGATAAACTCCAAGTATCTGGATTTTTAAAAGGAAAAGATAAGATTTTCTTATTATTAGAAGTATCATCTAATAAAATCATTTTCTCTACTTTAGAATCATCTACTAAAGGAGATAATTCTAGTATATATTTAACATCTTCTATATCTTTAACTCTAACTTTATCTCTAAAAATCACTTGTACTAAAGTATTAATTGAAAAGACCATTTTCTTTATTTCATCTAAAGCTTCTTTAGATAAAGGAGTGCAAAAATCCAGATTAGTTATTCCGATATATTTTAGTACTTCTTCATCCATTATACCTAAATCGGATTCAAAACTATTTTCCAAAATTCACACCCCCGTAAATCAAGAAATTATTTTAAGCTCTTAACCCCTTTAGCTCCTTTAGCTCCTTTTAATCCTTTTGTACCAGAATATCCAGAAAGGATATTAGAATCAAATGAATGAATTTTATTATTTCTCTTTTTATAATCTTTAATAGCAATATTTATAAGTTCATCTAATAATTCAGTATATTTCTTTCCTGCTGGCTCCCATAAATAGAATGCTAAAGATCCAGGAATAGTATTAACTTCATTTAAATAAACTCTTTTATTCTTATCATCAATTAAGAAATCAATTCTAACATCTCCTGATAAGTTTAATGCTTTACTTGCTCTAATAGCAACATCTCTTACTTCATTAGTTAATTTTTCACTAATATCTGCTGGTATTTTACGAGTAGCAGATAGCATTCCTTTACTTCCTCTACCATTTTTCTTACCACCAACATATTTATCTTCATAAGTTAATAATTCATTTCCACTTAATACTTTTTCAATAACTGATGTATCATATCCATCACTATTTCCTACTACACCGATATTAACTTCTACTAAATTATCTATTACTTCTTCAACAAGAATCTTAGAATCATATGAAATAGCTTCTTCTACAGCTTTTTGAAGTTCTTCTCTTTTATGAGCAATATTTATACCTACACTACTTCCTAAAGTAGCAGGTTTTACAATTACTGGATATTTAATCTTTTCAATCATTTTTAAAATCTTTTCAGGATTATCTTCATATTCAGTATCAAAGAACCATACATATTCAGGAATTGGCAATTCTTCACTCTTCCAAATTTGTTTTTGGAATACTTTATCTTGTCCAATTGCAGCAGCAGCTACATCACTTCCGACAAATGGTATACCAATTGTTTTTAAGAATCCTTGCAATACACCATCTTCTACATTAGTACCATGTACTATTGGAAATGCTATATCTATTTCTTTAACTACTTTTTTTAAGAATCCTTTAGATTGTAATACAAAAGATCCATATTTATTTTTATATAGTACTACATTTTTAGCATATTTCTTTAATAGTTCCATATCTTGGAAAGTTTCTATTTCTTTTAAGAAATCACCAGTATACCATTCACCCTTTTTATCAATATAAATTGGAATAATTTCATACTTTTCAGCATCCATTTTGTTCATAGCTTGAATTGCTGAAATAATACTTACTTCGTGTTCAACACTTTCTCCTCCAAAAATAACACCAACTTTTATCATAATATTCCTCCTCTATTTTTCATTATAAATATCAGGTAAATCGTTTTCAAATAATGCATATATATGTTTTTTAGATTTAATAGTATTTAAAATTTCATAAGCTTTAACTACATCATTGATAACAACTATATCTTCATCTTTATATTTTTTATCTTTTAAACCTTTTAATATAGGTTTAGTTTGTTTTTCACCAACAAGAATAACTTTATCTGCAACTTCAGATATTTGTCTACCAAATTCTCTATTAAGTTCATCTTGTTTATCTCCTAATTCAATCATTCCTGGAGTAACTACTACTTTATAACCATCCATCATTCCTAGAACATCTAAAGCACCTTTAGCTCCTACTGGATTTGAATTATAAGCATCATCTATAAATGTAAAATTAGAAAATTCTTTCATACTTAAACGATGCTCAACAGTTTTAACTTTCTTAACAGAATTTTGTAAATCTTTAATAGATATACCAAATTCTTTTCCTAATGCTAAAGCACTAATTATATTATAGACATTATGCTTTCCTAATAATTTTGTTTCAAAGTCATATTTCTTTTTATCACCTTTGAATTCAACAACAAACTTAGTTCCTTCACTACTACATTTAATATTACTAGCTCTAACATCTACTTCATCTTTAGTATCAATTCCTATCCATAATATCTTACATGGATTATCATTTTTTATTTTATAACTAACTTGTTTAGGATCATCTCTATTTAAAACTCCTACTCCATCAGGTGGTAAATATTCAATTAATTCCATCTTACCAGATTGAATATTCTCTTCACTTCCAAATGTAGCTAAATGAGCAGTACCAATAGTAGTAATAATTCCATATTTAGGATTAACTAATTTACATAAACCATTAATTTCTCCTTTTACATAGGCACCTAATTCTGCAATAAACACATCATCAAATTTAGTTAATTTATTATTTATAACAATCATTAGTCCATTAAAAGTATTTATACTTTTAGGAGTTGGTAAAGTATTATATTTAACATTTAATACATCTGCTAGAACATTCTTACAACTTGTTTTACCATAACTACCTGTAATACCAACAATCTTTAAGTTAGGCATACTCTTTAATTTCTTTTTAGCAGCTCTTTCATAGTGTTTATAAACAAGTTTCTCTATTGGAGTATTAATTACCTTAGCTAAGAAAGTAACATAGAAACTCAATACCGCCATAACAGATAAAAGAATAATAAAATCACATAAATGTTCTCTTAAAACAATTCCTAAAATACACGGAATTAAATAAAGAGTAACATTAGTAACTATTAATCTTTTAATTCTTGCTGTATATACTAATGGTTTTTTATTTTGATCATTAAGTCTTTCTTTATGAATATTACGTGCACATAATACATATAAAACAATTATTATAAATACAAAATAATAAGCTATATATGTATTAACACACCATGCAAATAATATTGTAAATAATATTCCATAAATATCTAGATTTAAAAATATTTCTTTTTTATTATCTGAAACCCAATTTAAATATCTATTGTTTTCATTGTATAAATTTTGTTGTAGCATATGTAAACTTCTTTTCATCTTATATAAAGAATAAATTAAGACAACTCCCATTACTACAAAAATAATAATATAAATTCCTAACATAATATCCTCCTAAATAAATTCTCTTATTATATTTAAAACTTGACCTAAGTTTTCTAGATAAGCATAATGCGAAGAATTAGGTAACACTACTAGAGCAGCATCTTTCATAATTTTTTCTAAATCCTTAGCATGTTCAACAGGTTCCTCTAAGTCATTATCTCCCCATACTAGTAAAGTAGGAGCTGTAATCTTTTTAGCATATTCAGAAAGATCTTCATTAATTACATTAACAAATGTCTTTCTCATACTTTCACTAGCAGCTTTATAATCTCTACTACCTATATGTTTCTTTGCCCATCCTTCTAATTTATTAAGACCTGGAGCTTTTTTAGCGGTCTTAAGCACTTTTACTTTTAATCCATCTTTTTGTTTATATCTAATACAAGGACTTCCAAATAACATTAATTTATCAACTGGATTACGAGATGCATAAACTATACTAACTCTTCCTCCAAAAGAATGTCCTATTAAAGATGGATTCTTAATATTTAATTTTTCTACTAAACTTTCAACAATCTTACAGTAATCATCTACAAAATATTCTTCTTTAGGTTCTTCACTTTGACCAAATCCAGGAAAATCAACAATCAATATATGATAATCTTTTTGAAGATTATCTCCTATTGGTTTCATCATTTCTATATTTTGTCCCCAACCATGAAGTAATATAAGAGTTTTACCTTTCTTATTGCCATATTCTTCATAATTAACATCTATGTTATTAATATTAGCTTTCATATTAACACCCATTATCATTATAAACAAAAAAAGGCTGTTAATACAACCCTTTTACCTAAAATTAGATTAAAGAATCTCTAATAAATTCATTAACATTTATATCTAAATAAGTATCAACTTTAGAAGCTCCAACTATTTTAATAAATCCTAATCCAGAAATAACTAAATCTTTATGATATCCTATTTCTAAAGACTTCTTAGGAAGATCTTTTAACTTCTCACATTTATACATATTATATCTCTTAATTTTAAGATCATTACTCATATAAAAAGTGAAACTATTCTTACTACCTTCAACATAATCTATTCTAAATAAGTCTCCAACTACTATACATTGACCACTTTTTATTTGATAAGTTTTAGGTTTAATCTCTTTCTTAGGATTAATCTTCTTTAATAAAGAATTATCTACATAATTGATAATATTACCTCTATCTACTAACCCTGGAGTATCAATTAAAGTTAAATCATCACTTAATTTAATACTAATTTTATTTAAAGTAGTACTTGGAAGTGGACTTATAGTTAAATCTCCTTCATTTTCAGAATAATTATGCATTAATTTATTAATTAAAGAACTCTTACCTACATTAGTACTTCCTACTACATAAACATTTCTACTAGTTTTATATTTCTTTATCATAGATAATAATTCATCTATATTATAATTTTTTAAAGTACTAATAATTATTATATCTTGGAAATCTACTCCAATATTTTTAATATATTCAATTACTTTCTTATCATTAATACTTCTGGGCATAACATCTCTTTTATTGAGAACTAAAATCATTTTATTAGAAATATATTTTCTAATTTCTAATATATCTTCATTTATATTAAGCATATCTACTATATAAAGAACTAAATCTTTAGTCTTATCTACTTCTTTTAAAATATTAATATATTCTTCATTACTCTTAGTAACTATTTGATATTCTCCATAATTTTTCATACGAAAACATCTATTACATATATCATTTTCTAAATTAGAAGTATATCCTTCTTGAGTAACATTTTCATCTTGAAGTTTAACTCCACATCCTATACATATTTTATCACTCATAATACTTACCTCTCTCTAACTTACCCTTTTTAGAAAGTCTTTTAATAATTAAATTTTCTAAAAATCTATTAAAATAAGTTACTTTAAGATCTTTTTTTCCTAATGGGTCGACCAATATAGTATAACACTTAAATCTGTTTCCTCCAAATATGTCAGTCATTAACTGATCTCCAATAATAACCATTTCATTCTTTTTATAATGACCTTTTTTCTTTACTTCTTTAAATCCTTTAGCTAAAGGTTTTAAAGCAAAATGAACAAAAGGCACTCCAAAAGGACGACAAAATTCTTCAATTCTATCATAGTTATTATTAGAAACAATATAAATATCAAAATCATTAGATAAGTAATTTATAAAATCTAATACTTTTTTAGGTGGTTTCCCTTCACTAATTAGAGCTAGTGTATTATCTAAGTCAAATAAAAGAACTTTTATACCTTCTTTTTTTAGTTTGTCATAATCAATATCATAAATAGATTCATAATATCTATTAGGAACGAATACTTTCATAATGACCTCCATTCTTGTTTAAAAAAAGATATTAGAATAAATCTAAATATCTTTTCTTTATTTTAAATTTAATTCCTTAGTACTTAATTCTTTAGTTGGTTCTTCTTCAGTATCTTCTACTCCTACTAATTCAATAGCAGGTTGTTCTCCACGTCTTCTTCTTTCTCTTCTAGAAACAACATTATAATCATCTTCAACTG
>CACYBN010000100.1 GCA_902772675.1 uncultured Erysipelotrichaceae bacterium | reverse complement strand
GCTGCCCCACAATTTGGACAATGTACTGAAAAAGATAATTGTTTATTATCAAATTTATTCTCATCATAAACATAAGCAAATTTAGTTATATATCTAGTAGATTTACTAATATCAGAATATTTTTTCTTATTCTTTCTATTAGTATCATAGAAATAAGTAACTGAAGTAACAACTGATATTACTGCAGCCCCATCTTTCTTTTTATATTCTTTTATAGCATGTCCATTAAAATGAACATCATCATATTTAACTGAAATATTATCATTTTCCATATCTTCTATTTTCTTTTTAATAATACCAGTCATAAAATCTAAATCTAAATCTTTTTCCATATAAGATGTATTCTTAGCTTCTAAAGAATTAAAAATCGCAGACATTCCATTTTCTACTTTATTAAACAACAAATTACTAGAAAACTCAGGGAAATCTCTTCTAATTTCTGGTTCTAATAAAGAAGTAAGACCCATAACTTCTTTAGTTCTAGAATATTCTTCTTTTTCCATATTAGCAGAATTCTTAGCTGCATCTATTAACATCTTAGTCTCTTCTTTTCCAAAAGTACTAACTAATTTACTTTTAATATATAAAAACACTATTAAAGCAAAAGCAATTAATCCAAGAAAAACTGCTAAAAATACTATTAAAAATGTACTCATAATTAACTATTCCATAAACCGTGTAAATTACAATAAGCAACAGTACTAACTACATCTTCATCATTTAAAATAAAACTTGCTTGTGGTTTATCTTCAGGTTGTAATCTCTTCATATATATATTTCTATTAGTTTCAACTACAATAAATTCTATATAATGTTCTTCAGTCATAGGATGTTCTACTTCTCCTACTTTAACAGTAACTACTCCCTCTTCTTCAAAAACAACAGGTACATGTTTTTCTAAAGCACCATCTACCCCTCTAGGAATAAGTTCTTTCATATCTTTACCACAACATGTTAATCCATCACATTTTTCATTCATTGAAAATAATACATTTCCACATTTATCACATTTATAAAATTTCATATTAAACCTCCATTATATCTAATAAAATTTTACTATAAATAAAAACAAAAAGAAATAAGAATTATCTTATTTCTTGAAAACTATATCTAATTTTTCTTTAATTTGATCCCTACTAAAAGGTTTAGCTATATAATCTACAAATCCCTCTTCTAGATACTTTTCTTTTGCTCCAGTAACAGCATCTGCTGTTAAAGCTATAACAGGAGTATTAAAATTAGGATTATTCTTTAATTCTTTTAAAGTAGTTTCTCCATTCATATTAGGCATCATAATATCCATAAGTATTAAATCATATGATTTACCTGAATTAATAAGTTCTAGACATTGTTCTCCATCTAAAGCTTCATCCATTTCAAAATTAAATGATGCAAGAGCTCTTTTAGCTACTTTAATATTTAATTTATTATCATCTACTATAAGTATATGTTTATTTCCATATACATTTTCATCAGCATTAGCTTCTTCCTTTTCAAGAACTTTTTCAACCTCAAGAGGTGCACTCATCTTAGAAATTTTTTGTGGTATAGTAGCGACAAATAATGAGCCTTGACCATATTGACTTTGTACATTGATATTACCACCCATTAGTTCAACTAATTTCTTAGTTATAGCAAGTCCAAGACCTGTTCCTTCAGCAGTAGTATTCTTTTCTACATCAAGTCTTTCAAATTTAGTAAATAATTTCTCAATATTTTCTTTTTTAATACCACGTCCAGTATCTTGAACAGATATTATTAAAGTAGAAGTATCTTCTTTATTTATACATTTAACTGAAACAATAACATTTCCTCTTTCAGTATATTTAATTGCATTTGTAATCAAGTTATTAATAACTTCTTTAACATGAATTTTATCACCAATTAATTCATAAGGAATATCCTCTGCTAATCTCAATTTGAAATCTATTGGTTTATCACCAATTCTAGTTGAATCAATTCTAGCAAGTTCAGTAATCATTTGAACTGGATTATATGGAACATCAACTATTTCCATCTTAGCACTTTCAATTTTATTTATATCTAGAATATTACCTACAATCTCAAGTAAAGTTTGAGATGCTGCAATAATATCAGATGCATCTTCTGCTACTTGTGGTGGTACTTGATCTTTAAAATCACCTATATCTTCAGATAAACCAACTATAGCATTTAAAGGTGTTCTTATTTCATGTGACATACTACTTAAGAAATCACTCTTAGCACGATTTGCTTTTTCAGCTTCATTACGAGCCATTTCAGTTTGTTCAAGCATCTTTACATCAGGATTTTCAATAGTATGATACATAATAAATATTACTAAAAATTCTAAAATTGTGGCTATTGTTATTTCCGGATTACTTTTTTGAATTAAAGCAAAAAATCCCATAAAAATCATAAATATTATTAATGGTAATATTTTCTTTGAAATAATTGTCTTTCTATTTAAAAAGAAAGGAATTAACCATTCAAACATTACAGCACCAGAACAAATATAAATAAAATTAACCGCTGGTCCAGTTGCATATCCATATGAACTACTAATAGGCATACAAGCCATAGCAAATAAACATACAAAAAATATAATAAATGATATCAATCTTAAAAACTTATAATGATCAATTCGTGGATTCTCACAAGTTACATAACATATTGTATATATATATAAAGTCATATATAACAAAAAGAACATTAAATAACCTAAATACAACTTTATTACAAAGAATGTAGTTGGCAAATTTCCATAATACGTTGAAAAATAAAAACTTAACAATTCTAGCACTAATCCTACTAAATTAGACACTAATAAAATTGAGAATATTTGTGTTTCACCCGTCTTAATATGTTTTTTTATAAAGTATATTAAACATAAAGTAAATGAAAAAACAATTGTTACAACAATATGTAAAGCATTCATCATAATCATAATCATCATCCTATCTAATAGAATTTTATCATATACCAAAAAAAAAAGAAATAATTAGTTATTTCTTTTTTTTACTTGTCTTTTAACATCTTTCTTTGCAGCTTGTTCCATATTATAAGCATCACCTATGTAAATCATTTTTTCATCTACTGATTCAAGAGATAATTCTGGTCTACTCATTTTTCCACAATCTCTAGTATATGGGAAATATTCATCAAGAGTTCTTACTCTAAAATATAAGTTTTCTAGAATTTCTCTTGGAACTGATTCTATAGCTCTACTAGCACATTCTCTTAATACCTTTTCTTCTGACTTTTTAGCATCAGGTTGTAATATTATATGACAAACATAATTATCAGAATCAACAGATTTAACTAAAGCATATTTATATATATTCTCTTTGTCAGAACAAATTGAATCTTCAGCTTGGAAATAATAGTATGTAGATCCATCATCTAATTTTAAGAAATCTTTTGGTCTTCCTTTAAATTTAACTCTACCTTGTGAATCTGATTTATATCCAACTGCTCCTAAACTTAAATAACCATCTTTAAATTCTGCATCATTTAACTCAGGATTTGAATAAGAAATCATATCAAATGGAGTTTTTTGATAAAGCTCTCCAATTTCTCCAACACCACATTCTTTTCCTTCTCCATCAATTACTTTTACGTCCATACATTTATATGTTGTCAATCCTATAGATTCACCACGCATAAATGGAGCAAATATTTTTTCAAGATATGAAGTGAATAAAGTAAAGTATCCACCTAATCCTTCTACGTTACCTCCACCATTTGAAAATGCAACTGGGAAATGGAATCTATTTATACCAAATTTATGCTCTTTAGCAATTCTATCATATCTTCTAAACTCACCTTCAGTTGTTCCTTCACCTACAATTGTTGGAATAGCTAAATCACGTAATTTTAAATTTTTCCAAAATGGATCAAATTCTAATTTATTACATAACTCATGCCAGAAAGAATTAACAGCAGGTACAAATCCAGCATTGTTTAAAAATACTGAATATGGGAACCACTTAGGTTCATAGAAAGGTTCCATAGCTACAACACAGTTTTTACAATACAATGTATCGTTTAATACACATGAAGGTCCAGTATGAGTAAAAGTTGGTAATACAAACAATGAAACTATATTACTCATTGGAGGATATCCGGATACATCGAATTCCTTAAATCTAGATAAAGTCATATATGCTCTAACTGAATGTATTACTCCTTTTGGTCTACCTGGAGCTGTTGAACCACTTGAATATGATTCTATAAATGGATCATCTAAATCAACATGTTCAAGAACTTGTCCATCATAAGTTTTTCCCATCTCAACAAAATCTTTTTGTGTAAAAATTCTTAAACCATTTTGTTTACTTCTATATAAATCGATTTTATTTGAAAAATCATGACCATAAACTGCATCATAGTAACCAAATAAATTACCATTATACAAAGAATCTTCCAAAGAGAACATTACAACATTCTCTATATTTGAACGTTCAACAGATTCTTCTATTCTTCCATAATAATCATCTGATACAAAAACAGTTTTACTATTTGAATCATTCATAATTTTCACTAAGTAATCCCTGTCAAAATCAGGACCAAATGAGTTTAACTTTGCACCAATAAAACTTGTAGCTAAATACATAACTGCAAATTCAGGTATATTAGAAATACATACAGGAACAGTATCACCTTTCTTAAATCCCATTTCTTTCAAACTTTTTGCAAAAGCATAACTTTTTGCAAATAATTCTCTTACAGTTATATTATTTCCTCTATATTTAATTATTACTCTATCAATATCTTCTATATTCCTTAAAAACAATTCAACAGCAATAGAATGATTATGATTTTGATCTAAATCTTTTAATGCACGTTTAACTTTCTTTGGCATCCAGTCTTTTAATAAGAATGGATGTTTTGCATCTTTTTTCCATTTCTCAATTAATCTAACTTCTTCTAAAAGTTGATTGTATAAATATTTGTTTTCTTCATCTAATAACATATAGCTCATACGTAATCTCCCCCTAATTAGTGCCTAGTATTATAAATCATTTGTTTGATTTTTTCCAATTTTATTTATATTTAATTATAATTATTGTTTTATACTATCTATTTTTCTAACTTTAGGTTCATTTTTTCCCTTTGGTAGAAAATTTTTATAATTAGCTATATAGAATACATGCGTAGAATAAACTATTGAATAATCCTCCGGTCCTTCTCCTACTACTACTGGTATTTCTTCTTCTCTAACAGAAATATTATACCCTTTATTATCATTTGCTAAACCAAATAATACTTCCATAGATTTTTCAGCTGCTTCTTCAGAATCAAATATATATAATCCTGCAATTACTCCATCACTAACTATTAAAATATCATGTTCAGCATCTCTCTTAATAGAATTCATAAAGACTCTATAGTCCGTTTCCCCATAAACCAATTATAACATAGTAAAATAAAAAAAACTGCTTTTGCAGTTTAATTTATTTTAATTCCATTATATAACAAAATATTTTCTACTAAGTCATAATTACTATTTGGAACTAATAATACATCTCCCATTTGAAAAGTACTATCAATACCAAATTGAACTTTTTTAGGAGAAACACCATATCTTTCTACGATAAAATCTAATAATTCTTGTAAAGTCTTATTTTTTCTACTAAAAGTTATTTCTTTATAATTATTAAGAAATGATTTCTTTACTGTAGCAATTATTGCATTTGGTTTTCTCTCTTTTAATTCAAACTCTTTCATTTCTTGTTGAATATTCATCATGTATGGATTATAAGTTTGACTCTTCAATTGTATTTCTTCAGTAGGAATATCTATTAAATACTTATTTTCTTCTTTCTTTTTATGTTTAACAAAAATATCAGATAAGTCCATTAAATATGGATTAGGATCTTTTTTTTGTTCTATATTTTCTTCATTTTCTTTATTAACAAAATTATCTAAGCTTAATTTACCACTTCTTAGAAATTCTAATTGTTGGGCAGTATCCATATATAACCTCCTACTCTATTATAAGAATATCACTTTTATAAGATTTTTTCAAATTATATTATGTTAATCTGTAAACTAAATCTTTATCATCATCAGTTAATACATCAGATAATATAGTTCCATCATCAAGCATTATCTTATATTTATAATTCATAAATATAACTATTGCTTCAATTACATGATCTTTATCACAAACAAATTTCTTAGATTTTCTACTATAACCAGAATAACCTTTCCATTTATTTGTAATTTTAGTACATATATCTTCTACTTTATTTAAATCTTTATCATTAAATACAAAAGATACTATATCTAAATCCCCTCTTCTTAGTTCCACTATGTTATTATCCATAGAACTAATAGAATCAGGTAAATTATTTAATTCTACTTTTAACTTTTCTAAGAAATTCTTATATTCCTCTACACTATTAAATTTTTCCATGTATTCCCCTTTCAGGTTACTTAACTACATTTAGATTTTTCATAGAAACATTTTCATCTAAATTAATTATTTCACCTACTGAAACTAATTCTATTCTTTTTCTTTTATTAGTATCTATATCTTCTTTAGATATATCTATACTATTTAAAATATTAAATTCTCTTTGATACATTAAAATATCTTTAGTATCTAAATAAAAATCCATTCCATTAGATTGATCTACATATATATAATGTTTCATTACCCTATTACCGGATATTTACTAGTAAGTTCTAATACTTCACTTCTCAATTTATCATGTAATTCTAAATCATCAGGATTTTTTAAACATTCACTAATTATTCTTGCTACTAAAACAAAATCTTTTTCAGTGAATCCTCTAGTAGTCATAGCAGCAGTACCTAATCTTATACCACTAGTTACAAATGGTTTTTCAGTATCATTAGGAATAGTATTTTTATTTACTGTTATATTTATAGTATCAAGTAATTTTTCTGCTTTTTTACCAGTTAAACCAATTGATTTAACATCTACTAACATTAGATGATTATCTGTACCATCAGATACAATTCTAAATCCATTTTTCTTTAATTCATCAGATAAAGTCTTAGCATTTTTAATAACTCTTTTTGCATAATCTTTAAAAGCTGGTTGTAATGCTTCATAGAAACATTCTGCTTTAGCACCAATTACATGCATCAAAGGTCCACCTTGTATTCCTGGGAAAATAGTTTTATTTATCTTAGTAATAATTTCTTCATCATTAGTAAGAATTAATCCTCCTCTAGGACCTCTTAAAGTTTTATGAGTAGTAGAAGTTACTACATCAGCATAAGGAATTGGTGATGGATGTAATCCAGCTGCAACAAGTCCTGCTATATGAGCCATATCTACCATTAAATATGCTCCTACTTTATCAGCTATTTCTTTAAATCTCTTAAAATCAATAATTCTAGAATATGCACTTGCTCCTGCAATAATCATTTTAGGTTTATTTTTTATAGCTAATTTTTCTACTTCATCATAATCTATTAATTCAGTATCCTTATTAACTGAATATTCAACTATTTTATAATCTTGTCCACTAAAACTCATTGGATGTCCATGAGTTAAATGTCCACCTTGACTTAAATTCATACCCATAACAGTATCTCCATTTTTAAGTAAAGCTCTATATACTGCCATATTAGCACTACTACCAGAATGTGGTTGTACATTAGCATATTTACAACCAAATAGTTTACATGCATATTCTATTGCTTTTTCTTCAAAAATATCTATATTCTCACAACCACCATAATATCTTTTATGAGGATATCCTTCTGCATATTTATTAGTAAGAATACTTCCTTGTAATTTTAAAATATCTTTTGAAACATAATTCTCACTAGCTATCAACTCTATATTATTCTTTTGTCTTGTTTTTTCTTTTCTTAATGCACTTTCAAGTATTTTATCCATAAGTTCTCCTATTTATATATATTTTTTTCTGTTATTACCATATCCATTTTTATATCATGTTTATCTACTGGTATATAAAACGCTATTTGTGATTCAAAACAAATACCAATTTTAATATAAGTATTTTTCTTCATATAATGATCATAATATCCTTTTCCATAGCCCAATCTATTTAACTTATTATCAAAAGCTATACCGGGTATTATCATTAAATCTATATCTTTAGAATTAATAATATCTTTAGTAGTAGGTTCCATAATATTAAATTTACCTAAAGCTAAATCATATATAGAACTAACTTTATAAAATTCCATATTATAATCATCTATTACTTTTGGAAAACAAACTACTTTTCCTTGTTTAAAACATTCTTTAATAAGAATATCAGTGTTTAATTCAGATCCTTTTCCAAAATATAAAGCAACTACTTTAGCTTCTTTAAAAATATCTAAATCAATTATTCTTTTAGATATTTCTTTCTCTTTAATATCTCTATCTTTTTCTTCTGTTCTAATTCTATTATATAGTTTTCTAATTTGTTTCTTTTCTATATTATCTTCTTTTTTAAAGAACATACTATTTAGAAGTTCCTTGTTTTTTTACCCATTCTATTTCTATATCATTAACACCTTTTACTTCATTTAAAATGTCTGGAGAAAAACTACTCAACATATCCATAGCATTAGCCCTTGTAATTCTACTTACTGGACTAACTGATAATTCTTGATAAACTAAATCCATTGCTTCTTCGCTCTTAAAGAAAATACATGTATAGTTAGAAGCATCTTTATCCCATGAGTAAATTTGATAGTCTTCAGTGCCTTTTCCTACTTGAGATTGTTTCATTAAAATAGAATCTCCTAGAACAGCAGCAGTTGTTTTAGTAGAAAATTTAACACCTCCATAAGCTGGTACTTCTGATGTAAATTCAGCTATTCCAAATTCATTAACTCCATAATCAGTTAATGATCCATCAAAATAACCTATATCACTTCTATTAGGAGCATCAAAAGATTCATATAAATCTCTTAATTCTTTAGCACCTTGTTCAACTCCAGTATTAACAAAGTTTTTTTCATCATAAATACTTAAATATCTCATATTAAAACCTCCAAGCGTCATTATAATTATAACAAATTCTAATACTAAAGGAAATAAAAAACACTTCAATTAACGAAGTGTTACACTCTTTTATCTTATTTCCCTAATATTTAAAACAAAATACATTTCTCTTTCTATATATTTTTCATCTATATATTTAATTTTTAACTCAACATTATCTATTTTTTTAGGCAATCCTAATAGATCTCGATTATAACCCGGTAAAGATCCTTCTTCAACAAAATAATCATTTATATTTTTTAAATCTGGATATTCTTCCTTTTCAAAAGACTCTAAATCATTACCATGCGTATATATCTTTTGATTATTAATATATATTTCATAATAAAAAGCATATCCATTACACAACTCACAATTGTGTATAGAAATTCCACTGATATTCATTATCTCATGTCTATCAGAGGTAATAAAATTACCATCTAAGCTTAATTGCTCAGAATATACTTCGTAAACTCTAATATTACTATTATTTTTATTAATATAAACAAAAGTTAATACAATAATTAAAAGTACTAGTATAAAAAATCCAAATAAAAAACATAGATGTTTATATTTTTCATTATTAACTTTAATTTTTTCAGCTGATAATAACTCTTCAACAGAGATATCATAATAATCTGCGATTAACTTCAAATTATTATTATCTGGTAAACATATATCTCTTTCCCACTTACTTACTGCTTTATCACTTACATTTAAATAATCTGCTAATTCTTTTTGGCTTATTCCTTTTTCTTTGCGAAGCTTTACTAAAAAATCACCAATATTATTCATTAACTATTCTTCCATCTTCAATTTTATATACAACATCAACAAAATTATCTAAATCTTCGGAAACATGGGTAGAAATAATAATAATTTTATTTTCTTTTATTGTTTTTAAATAATCTCTAATTTTTGATGCTGATTCTTTTTCTACTCCATTAAAAGGTTCATCTAAAATAATTAAATCTTGATTTTCCATTATAGCTTGAGCTATTCCTAATTTTTGTTTCATACCCAAAGAATATTTAAATACTATTTTATTTCTATCATCATATAAATTAACTAATTTTAAAATATTATCAATATCTTCTTTTTTTATTTGATTATTAATATCAGCAAGTAATTTTAAATTATCATAACCACTTAAATATGGTAAAAAAGATGGATTTTCAATTAAAGCACCAGTATTTTTTGGATACTCATTATTTTTTATATAGTTATAACCATCCAACAATATTTCACCATCCGTAGGCTTATAAAATCCACAAATCAATTTTAATAATACTGTCTTTCCTGATCCATTTCTACCAACAAATCCATATATTTTTCCATTTTCCATAGTCAAGTTTATATTATTTAACACATAATTACTATTAAATTTCTTCTCAACATTTTTAATTTCTAGTTTCATATTTATACCATCCTTTCATATATATTATTACTATTTATATAAAAATAAATAAGTAGAAAAACGAACTCTATAAATAGAATTAAAACTAATAAAAATAAACACACCATAGATGCACTTTTAACAATGCTAAATATCAAATACTTTCGAAAAATAATCAACAATAATACAACAACTACTCTAAATATTTTATTTAATATAATAAATATAATAGCACCCAAAGATATACATATCATATAAATAATGTCATAAATTATATATTTAAATAATTCACTGATTATACTAATATCCATAAAGAATATAAAAGTAAATAAATAATAAAATAATCTTACTATAAGAATAATTATTATAATATTTAATAATTTTTTTAATAACCATTTAATCTTATTTATTCTTAACATAACAAACTCTTGACCGTCAGAAAAACTATAAATAAACAAGTAAATAGCAATATAACAAAAGTAAAAGATATTTAATAAATAATTAATACTTTGTAATAATCCATTAGAATAATCAATTCCTAAGACAATAAAAAAATTATTATAACCAGATTGATATTCTAATATTTTAAAAGAGATAATAAAAAATAAAAATACCAAAAAGTATACAATATTAATCTTTTTCATTTTTGTTTTAAAAGTATAGAAATCAGATTGTAAAAGAAATGGAATATTAATATTTTTATCTTTTTTACAATAATATATATTATAGGTAATAAAACCTAATAAAAAAAGAATACCAAAATAAGTTAAATTATAAATAACTTCATATTTAAAGCTATTAAAAAGAACTATCTTAACAAGATAGGTAAAATTAGTTAAATTTATCATATTAAAACTATCATTTAAATAATATGGACTAAAAAGCATTAATGCTACAATTATTAATGATAAAAATAAAGGAATATATTTATTTATATAATTACTTATACATGTAAACAAATATGTTATTGATAAAAATAATAAATATTGCCTAATTATTATCCATAAGAAATATATCTTTATATCCATTCCATAATAATAAATACCAGTAATATTAAAACCGCCAAATATATTAACTAATATAAAATATTTAAGTAGATTAATTAGAAATAGTATATTTACATATTTTATTTCTTCTTTTAAAAGATATTTATCATATTTTTTCTTAGTCCCATATCTAATACCAACCATAAATGATGATTTTTTCTTTATAAAAACAAAATAAATACTAAGTATTAATGCGATAAAAACAAATGAAAAAGAAATTGGATCTGTCATTCTAGATATAATATTTAAAAAATAGTCTTCTCCAGGAATAACATGAAATATATCATATAAGAATGATATAAATAAACATAAATATACAACAGAATATATTCCTAGATTTAAAATATCATATTTTTTCTCTTGAAATGATAACATTTTCTTTACTCCTATAACTTAAGTAATTAATAAATATTGATATATTCATTAATATGAAAATAAATATAGTAGAAATAATTAATTCTTTAAAATTACTATTATTTAAAAGATCCATAATATTAAATGCATATCCCAATTCTAATTTTAAAATAACATTAACTATAATACCAGAAATAAATATTTCAGAAATAAAACATAATACTAAATAACTAATAAAAGTTGAAATCATTATTAATATAAAATTATTTAATTTTTTAATAAAAAATAATCCAATATTACTAAATAAAATGCAAAAAAAGTATACTTTTAAAAATATTAATAAATAATATAAAAAGAAATTATTAGCAAAAGGCATTAAAGCTTCTACTGCTGATGTATCTCCAATTAAAATTCTAGTTTTTTCAAAGTCAAAGCTTCCAGTAAATAAATATGAAAGTACTAATAATAATACTAATAATAAAGGGAATAATAAATTACATAAAATTGTTTTAATCTCAATACTTTTAATAAAATCTTTATATTTTTTTCTTACAAGTATATTTTTTATAAATCCACTTTTATACATTGAATAAACAGGATATATACATATCAAACATATAATAACAGGTAAGAAAACTTCAGAGTAATTCATTATATTATTATCAATTTCTTTACTTGTAATTTCTTTAAAAAGAGTATTACCATCTCTTGATGTAATACAATATGAATTTAATTCCTCCACGCTTATTTTATCTCCATATGTTTCTTTAATGTGTTTACAACTTGTATCATAATAGTTCTTTGCTTGAAAAGAAGATACAAATATACAAACAAATGATAAAAATACAACTAAAATTGGAATAATATTTCTTTTTATATTTATCATTTTCACCTCTCCTATCCTGTATAAGTGACCATAAAAAGACTTTATGCGTAAACAGTTTCATTAACTCCATAATATGATAATACAAAAGTACATATAGTAACTATACTCATTATTTTTACTATCCTAATTATAACACCTCCTTTAACAAAGGTTAACACAAAGCAAAGTAATAACTCAGTTTATTTTGGTTTACCTAAGTAGAGTTTAGTTGACCAAAATAAAAAAGGTAATTACTTACCTTTTTTACATTTGAGCTTGATTCTTTTTCTTTTTAGATAGAGTAACTCCTAATCCACCGATTACAGCACCAGTAGCAGCTCCACCTATTACATAATAAAGTAAATCATTATCTTTTTCTTCTTTTTCCTTTTTCTCTTC
>CACYBN010000099.1 GCA_902772675.1 uncultured Erysipelotrichaceae bacterium | reverse complement strand
ATATAAATAATCTTTCTTTTTACTCATAAATGCCTCCAAATATATTTTAACAAATATAAGATTTTTTATAAAGAAAAAAGAGACTAATGTCTCTTAAACTTCTTGTACTACTGTAATAATCATAGGTTTACTATCTAATTCTTTATAAAAATGTTTACCTAATGTATTACGTATATCATTTTTTATGTTATTGAAATCTACTGTTCTATTTTCTTTATCTATATTTTTTTCTATTATATCTAAACAAATTTCTTGAGTTTCATGTAGTAATTCTCCATTTTCTTTAACATAGACAAATCCTCTAGTAAGTATTTCTGGTCCACATAAAACTTCTTTAGTCTTCTTATCTATTGTACAACTAACAATAACAATACCATTAGAACCTAACATTTCTCTGTCTTTTAGAACTAAGTCTCCAATATCACCTTGACTCTTACCATCAATTAATATTTCATCTATAGGTACTTTATAAGTATCATCTATTAATTTACCATTTTCAAAGATTGCTACATCTCCATTTTGTTTTAATATAATATTTTCTTTAGGAATACCTAATTTTTCTGCTACTTCACCATTCATAACTTGATGACGATATTCTCCTCTTACTGGGAAATAATATTTTGGATTCATCAAATTAATCATTAACATTAAATCTTCTCTTGATGCATGATGTAATAAATGTTTCTTTCCGTTTAAAGCATAAGCATTTACACCTGCCATAGCAAGTTCATCCATTAATAATGCAAATCTCTTTTCATTACCATCAGTAGGTGGTTCTGATACAAATATAACATCAGATTCTTTTAATTTAATATATTTATCAAACCCTCTAATAATTCTTTCAAGATTCATATATGGTTTTTCTTTTTCATCTGCTACTAAAACCACTATATTCTTATCTTCTAAATTAGATAAATCACCAATATCTGTTTTATCAAAATCTAAATATCCTAAATCTATAGATTTATTTATTAATTCCTGTAATGGTTTACCCATAATAATTACTTTTTTATGATTTTTTCTAGCTGCATATAATATCTCTTGTAATCTATATATATGAGAACTTTGTACTGTAGTAATTACTCTATCTTGAGTTCTAGAATAAACATCTTTAATAAAATAATATACTCTATTATTAGGAGAAGTATGACCTTCTCTTTCAGCATAAATTGATTCAGATAATAAGCATAATACACCTTGTTTTCCTACATAAGCTAATTTACCAATATCTGTTTTATAATTACCCATCATAGTTGAATCAAAAACAAAGTCACCAGTATAAACAATAGCTCCATCTTTTGTATATAATACAAATGCTACTGCATCAGGTATTGAATGAGTTACACTTACAGGGAATATAGAATTCTTACCAAAAGCTATTTTAGAATGAGGTCTAATCTCTTTTAAAGTTTTACATTTAACTCCAGATTCATTCAAATCTCTTTTAAGCATTTCTAAAGTGAATTTAGTACCATAAACATTAATATTATTCATATCAGGATCAGCTAAAATATCAGCCATTGCTCCCATATTACTTTCATGTCCATGTGTTAAAAAGAACCCTTTTAATCTCTTTTTATTTTCTTTTAAATAAGAATAATCAGGTAAGATATAATCTACACCTAACATCTGATCATTTTCAAATTTTAAACCCGCATCAAAAACAAAAATATCTTTGTCGACTTCAACAACATACATATTTTTTCCATTTTCATTTAGTCCACCAAGACTAAATATTTTTATTTTACTCAAATTAATTTCTCCTTTCTTTTTCATGTAGTAAGATTAGACTAATACATTGTATCATAAAAGATTCAAAATAAAAAGTATTGATTACCAATACTTAATATTTTTTATGATTTAAATCCATTCCTTTTAGTTGCATCTTAATTATGATGTGATTAATTTGATCACTTGTAAAACTTAATTCTTTTAGATCTTTTCTCTTAAGTTTCCATAAGTCATCAATAGTATTTATATCATTTTTATTTAATAGATCTACAACATCATCATTAATACCTAATTTAGAAATTGGATCTTCTACATTTATATTTCTCATAATTAACTACCTACTTTGCTACGCAATTTATACATATTTAATCGCTGTAATCATATTATAACACTTTATAATAGATTTTGTAAGGATTTTTTATATACCTAAAGCAGCACAAGCTATTTTGAAATATATTATTAAAGAACTAGCATCCACTATAGTAGTAATAAGTGGACTAGCCATAACTGCAGGATCTAGTTTTAGCTTAGCTGCAGTCATTGGAAGTAAAGAACCAATTATTTTTGCTAAGAATATAGTAATAACTAATGTAGCAGAAACAATTAAAGATATTTTAATAGATATATTATTAATCAATATCAATCTTAAGAAATTACAAACACCTAAAGTAATTCCACAACAAACTGCTACTCTAATCTCTTTCCAAATTACTTTAGCTAAATCTTTAAAATGAATCTCATCTAGAGATAGAGCTCTTATTATAGTAACTGATGCTTGACTACCAGCATTACCACCAGTATCCATTATCATTGGAATAAATGAAGTTAATACTACATATGAAGCTAAAGCACTTTCATAACTAGTTATAATAGTACCAGTAAATAAAGATGATATCATTAAGATCAATAACCATGGCATACGACTTTTATATAGTTCCCAAATACTTTTTCTCAAATATGGAGTTTCCCCATTATCAGGTATAATAGCGGCCATTTTAGAGATATCTTCACTTGCTTCTTGTTCCATGATGTCCATAACATCATCAATAGTAATAATACCTACTAATAAACCTTCACTATCTACAACTGGTAAAGTATTATAGTCATAGTCTTGGAATATTTTAACTACTTCTTCTTGATCCATTAAAGTATGAATAGGATGAGAACATTCTTCCATAACATCTTCTATTAAAGTATATGGATTATTTATAAGTAAATCTTTAATAGAAACAGTTCCTAATAATTTTCTCTTTTCATCTGTAACAAAACAATTATCAAAAGATACAAATTCATCTTTTTGTTTTCTAATTCTTTCAATAGATTGTTTAATATTTAAACCCTTCTTTAAATGAATATATTCTACACTCATCAAAGAACCAGCAGAGTTTTTAGGATATTTAAGTAATGTATTAATAGTATCTCTAGTTTCTTTATCTACTTTAGCTAACATCTTAGATACTACACCAGCACTCATTTCATCAAATAAGTCAGCAGCATCATCACTATCCATATCTTCAATAATATTTGTTGCTTCCTTACTAGTTAAAGCTGTGATCAATGACTGTTGCAAATCTGAATCAAAATTAGAAAATACATCAGAAGCTATATCTTTTGGTAATAATCTAAAAGCTTGTTTTAATTTTTCAATCGGTAAATCACTCAAAAGCACCGATATATCATATTCTTCCATTTCTTTGTAAATACTCTTAATTTGAGTAAATTTCTTTTCATCAATTAAGTCTTCAAATTCTTTAATATTCATTGTAATCACCTCTTCCTTATTTCGCGCTTAATTATACCATAATTAGCTATAATTTTCAATTATTTTTTATAGTGATAAATAGTCATATTTTCCATTCTATCATTTTTAGTAAATTCACTAGATCCATTAAAAACAAATTGAAAAGAAAAATATACATATTCATCATAATCGTTTAATATCATAGATCCACTTTTAGCAAATTTACTAGCTTTTAATAATTCCCATTTATCATTATTTTTTATATATACAAAGTTTAAAAAACCATTTTTTAAATCTTTATCATTCATATATTTAGAAGGATATTCAGTTTGATAAATACTACCATCTTTATTCTCCATATTCCAGCTAGCATATCCATCCTTAATTCCATAATAAGCAATTGCTTTTCGATAATTATCTCTTAATTTAATTCCTGCTCCTGTTAAATTACCTATT
>CACYBN010000098.1 GCA_902772675.1 uncultured Erysipelotrichaceae bacterium | reverse complement strand
TCTGATGAAGAATTAGAGGATATTAAAAATATAATAGATAATATTTTTGGTATTCATGAATATGATTTAGCTTATAGAGTATCTAGTGAAATAGATGAAATAAATGAGACTGCAGTTAAAGTAGTTAAAGAATCTAATAAACATACTTTTAAAGTAGAAACTAAGAGAAGTGATAAATCTTTTCCTATTAATAGTGTAGAATTTTCTGCTAAATTAGGTGGAGTAATACTTAGAAATGTTGATAATATAAAAGTAGATGTTAATAATCCTGAATTATTATTACGTGTTGAGATAAGAGAAGATTTTACATATATTTATAGTGATACTTTTAAAGGATTAGGTGGATATCCTAATGGTACTTTAGGTAGAGGTTTATTAATGTTAAGTGGTGGTATTGATTCTCCAGTTGCTGGGTATCTTACTATGAAAAGAGGAGTTAAGTTGGATTGTATTTATTTTGAATCAATTCCTCATACTAGTCTTGAAGCAAGAAATAAAGTAATTGATTTAGCACGTAAATTAGCTAAATATACAGATCATATAAACTTACATATTGTTCCATTTACTGAGTTACAAGAAGCTATTTATCATTATGTAAGAGAAGATTATTGTATTACTATTATGCGTAGAATGATGTATCGTATAAGTGAAAGAGTAGCTAAAAGAAATAATTGTAAGATAATTACAAATGGTGAATCTATTGGTCAAGTTGCATCTCAAACTTTAACTAGTATGTCTGTTATTAATGATGTAACTAATATGCCTGTTATTAGACCTGTAGCTTGTTTTGATAAATTAGAAATAATGGATATAGCTAAAAAGATAGATACTTATGATATTAGTATTCTTCCTTTTGAGGATTGTTGTACTGTTTTTGTACCTAAACATCCAGTAATAAATCCTAAATTAAATGTTTGTGAAGAGGAAGAATCTAAGTTCGATTATCAATCAAAATTGGATTTTTGTGTAGAAAACATTAATACTATTGTTATAAAAGATGAAAAAGATGATACTTTTAAAGACTTGTTATAGTCTTTTTTTCTTTTAAAATATTAGGTATTATAGTATAATAAATTTGTTAAGAAAGAGGGATATTATATGAAAATTATGTCAATTAATGCGGGAAGTAGTTCCTTAAAATTTAGTTTATTTAATATGGATACAGATGAAGTTTTAGCATCTGGATTATTTGAAAGAATTGGTATAGATGGATCTTGTTATACTATTAAGAATTCTGAATTTAAAATTAAAGAAGAAGTAGAATTAAAAGATCACTCTGATGCAGTTAAAATTTTATTAGATAAATTAATAGAATTAAAAATTATCAGTAGTTATGATGAAATTGATGGTGTAGGTCATAGAATTGTACACGGTGGTGACAAATATACTAAATCAGTTGTTGTTACTGATGAAGTAGTTGATGATATTATTAAATTTAGTGATTTTGCTCCATTACATAATCCTGCGCATGCTATATGTATTAAAGCATTTAGAGAAGTATTACCTAATACTCCAATGGTTACTGTATTTGATACTGCATTCCATCAAACAATGGAAAAATATAATTATTTATATGCAGTACCTTATGAATGGTATGAAAAATATAATGTAAGAAAATATGGTGCTCATGGAACTAGTCATAAGTATATAGCTAAAAAGATTAGTGAAGTTTTAGGTAGAGATGATTTAAGAATTATTTCTTGTCACTTAGGACAAGGTGGAAGTATTACTGCTATTAAAGATGGAAAATGTATAGATACTACTATGGGATTCACTCCACTTGCTGGTATTGTAATGGGTACTCGTAGTGGTGATATAGATCCATCAATTATTCCATATGTTATGGAAAAAGCAGGTATGAGTGCTGGTGAAGTAGTTACTGCTTTAAATAAAAAATCCGGTTTATTAGGAATCAGTGGTGTAAGTAGTGACTCTCGTGATATAGAAGAAGGAATTAAAGAGGGAAATGAAAGATGTAGACTAGCTCAAGATATGTTTATCGATTCAGTAGTTAGATTTATTGGAGAATACTATCTTGAATTAGGTGGATGTGATGTTATTACATTTACTGCTGGTATAGGTGAAAATAGTTCTGCTACAAGAAAAGAAATTATTGATAAATTAGCTGTTCTAGGAATTAAGATTGATGAAGAAGCTAATAAGACTAGAGGAGAAGTAGCTAAGATTAGTGCTGATGATTCTACAAGTTTAGTTTATGTAGTTCCAACAAATGAAGAATTAATGATAGCTATGGAAACAAGAGACTTAATAAAATAGAAAGATTATATATGCAACAAATATTAGAAGATATTAAAAAATATAATAATATTGTAATAACTAGACATACTGGACCAGATCCAGATGCATTATGTAGTCAATTTGCACTTAGAAAAATCATTAAATTGAATTTTCCTAACAAAGAAGTTTTAGCTGTTGGAATGGCTAGTTCTAAATTTAAATATCTTCCTAGATTAGATAGTCCTAAAAATATTAATGGTGGATTACTAATAGTATTAGATACTCCAGATAAGAAGAGAGTAGATATTAAATCTATTGAAGAATTTGATAAAAGTATAAAAATCGATCATCATCCTTTCTATGAAAAGATATGTGATTATGAATATATTGATGATAAAGCATCTTCAGCATGTGAAATTGTATTAGATTTTGCATATACTTATGATTTAATTATGGATGAAGAAGTTGCTTCTCTTCTATTTATGGGTATAGTATCAGATACTAATAGATTTTTATATTCTACAACAGCAAAAACTTATGCTTTAATAGCTAAATTATTATATGATTATGATATAGATACTAAAGAATTATATAATAATGTATTTTTAAGACCTTTAAAAGAAATTAAATTACAAGGATATATTGAACAAAACTTAACTATTACTGAGAATGGTTTAGCATATATTGTTCTTACTGATGAAATCATAAAAGATTTAGGAGTAGATGTTGCATCTGCTGGTAATTTAATAAATAATTTCAATAATATTGAAGATGTTTATGTATGGGTTATGATTTCAGAAGATGTTAAAAATAATATGTTTAAATTTAATGTAAGATCAAGAGGACCTGTTATTAATAGTATTGCTGAGCATTATAATGGCGGTGGTCATAAATATGCAGCTGGATGTAGAGTTTTTAAAGAGGAAGATATCCAAACTGTAATTAAAGAATTAGATGAAGTTTGTATGGACTATAAGTCTATGATTGAAGAGGTGTAACTCATGAAAATAAGTAGTGTTAATCTTGTTATTTCTGCAGTAAGATATAGTCAATATCCTGAAGATTA
The DNA here is from genome assembly GCA_902772675.1 of uncultured Erysipelotrichaceae bacterium. Taxonomy (GTDB): domain Bacteria; phylum Bacillota_I; class Bacilli_A; order RF39; family UBA660; genus RUG11788. Next base: position 322 of record CACYBN010000098.1, on the reverse strand, counting down.
TTTACCAGAATTTTTAATGGTAGGTAGAAGTAATGTTGGTAAGAGTAGTTTTGTTAACTGCTTAGTAAATAGAAAAAACTTAGCTAGAATATCTTCTAGACCGGGAAGAACTCAAACTTTAAATTTCTATTTAGTAAATGATACTTTCTATTTAGTAGATGTTCCTGGATATGGATATGCTTTAGTAGATAAAGAAAAACAAAAAAAGTTTGGACTAATGATAGAAGAATATATAAAGAATAGAGAACAATTAAAAAGAGTTTTCTTACTTGTAGATTTTCGTCATAAACCAACTGAAGATGATTTATTAATGTATAACTAT
>CACYBN010000097.1 GCA_902772675.1 uncultured Erysipelotrichaceae bacterium | reverse complement strand
TAAAGCAGCAGTAACGGCTACAGCAAAAGCAAAACCAAAGAACCAAGATCCTTTAACTCTATTAATGAAAAATTTTAATAGTTTTAAATAGTTTGATACTGGTGGGTATACTGGTTATTGGGGTAATAATGAAGGTCGTTTAGCTATTCTTCATGAAAAAGAACAAGTTTTTAACAAAGAAGATACAGCAAGATTATTATTAGCAAGCCGCATTTTACAAACAATTGATATTCAAGCAAAATATGCTTCTGGCATGTTTGGTGGATTAACTAGCCCAGGTGTTGGAACGAATACTCAAGTAGTTGAATAGAATATTTAGATTTCAGCTTCGTTCCCCAATGCAGTTAATCATGCAGAAATTGAAGAAGCATTTAATAATCTTTCTAATAAAGCAATACAATATGCTAATAGAAAAAATAAATAAGGTAGAGTTATTAAACTCTACCTTATTTTTTATTTTGGCCGAATATAGACAAGACACCTGTTTTGTTTTTTAATAATATATAGAATAAATTTTGAGTAAAAGGAGAAGATAGTTTTGGATAATAATGAAATTACTCAACAACTTTTTAAAGCTATTGATGCTATTGTTGATGAACGTCTTCGTGCGCTTCCCTATGACAAAACTATCGTGTGTACAATTGTTGATATAAAAAATGCTGATTATGGAAAATATCAAGTAACTACTGATAATAATATTACATTTTATGCTTATTCAGATAATACACAATATAAATTAAAAGATAGGGTTTACGTGCGCATACCTGAAGACAATTATACTAAATAGAAAGTTATTACAGGCCGTTTTATAGCCGAAGAAAGAAAAACTAATATACCTTCTTTGTGGATTACACAAGAAGATTTTAATTCTTTACAAAATTAGTTAGAAGAATATAAAATTCAAAATTATGAGTTAACTCAACGAATTGTTTAGCTTGAAGCTAAAATAGCTGAGTTAGAATAAGAGAGAAAGGAGAGATAAGAATTGCCTACAAGATTATATCCGCCTCAGTTAGAAGGAACTTTGCCCGCATTTTATAAAACTTATAATAAAGAGACGGGAAATCCAACTTGCGCTTTAACCATACCTTTTGGATTAAATAGAGCTGTTAATTTAACATCTATAGCGCCAGAAAAAGGATTAAAATTACGTTTACGTACTGCCTCTACTAATTCTTTTATTTTTGCTGATAGAGATTGTGATGCTTAGGATTTAGACCGTGGTACTGCTACTTTTTCATTAGATTCAGATAGTGCGAAAAAAATTAATGAAGGCTAGTATTATCGTGTTTAGCTAGCTTTCGTTGACAAAACAGGTACAACGGGCTATTATTCTACTGTTGGTATTATAAAATGTGTAGCAAAGCCTACGGTAGAAATTGAACATTTTAGTACAGTAGAAATTAATTTTAAACAAGAAGAAGTAATTGGTAATTATATTTAGGATACAACTTATGGGGATAGTACTGAAAAGGCTTATTCTTATAACTTTAAAGTTTGGGACCATGTTGGCAATTTAATTATTGATTCTGGCGAACAAATTCACGATGCTACTGCTGATGTAAGTAGCTGGTCTTCAAATGATACTTTAGTAATTCGTCAAGAGCTTTTAGATGGCGAGGTATATACAATTTAGTATACCGTCACTACTTTGAACGGATTAGTTGTTTCTAGTAATAAATATAAAATGATGAAACCAATTTCTATAGATGCCTCTTACCCAATTTTAATGCATGGTAAAGTAGATTTTGATAATGGTTTTATTGATTTGTATTTATAGGGAAAATATGACCAAAAACAAGAATTAGAAGAATATATCTTAGTTCAAGCTGGTACTCGTTTTAACTCAGACTTAGATTATTATCTTATAGATAATGAGGGTCTTTATTAGAAACCATATTGGGATATTTCTGTGCCTAGTGATGATTGGACTAGGGCAGTTAATGCTGGGTAGGTTTATTATAGAAAACTTACGGTTGTTTATGATGAACTATCATATAATGGTACTTTCATCATTTTGCGTGCCAGTAATCAAGATGACTATTTTACTTGGGAAAAAATTAAAGAATTTAACCTTAATGGAGGATTAATCTCTGATTTCCATTTTTAGGATAAAACAGTACAACAAGGTATAACTTATAGATATTCTTTATAGCAATACAATAAACATAGAATGTATTCTAATAAAATTTATCTTAC
>CACYBN010000096.1 GCA_902772675.1 uncultured Erysipelotrichaceae bacterium | reverse complement strand
GCATATCCATCCTTAATTCCATAATAAGCAATTGCTTTTCGATAATTATCTCTTAATTTAATTCCTGCTCCTGTTAAATTACCTATTACATATTCATATTCTTCTTTTTTAGTAAGTTCTAGTTCTCCGCTAGATGAATCTACATCAAACATAGTACCTAATACAAAGTCTCCAGATTCACCTGAATATAAACAATTATCACATATATATACATCTTTATCATTTACATTAATATATAATAGTTCTTTTTCAGTAAGATTATCATGAAACTCATAAGAACTAGCTTTATTACCTATAATTATACTTAAAACTATAAGAATTATAACAATTATAAATATTGAAATACCTATTAAAACTTTCTTCATATATATCACCAAATTAATAATATCAAAAAAGAAAAAAAGAATCTATTTCTAGATTCATTTTTTATAAATTATAAAGGAAACTCCTCTTTTTTTATGATTCTCTATATTTATATTATAACCTATCATTGTTAAAGACTTTTGTACTATAGATAGTCCTAAACCGAATTCTCCTTTAATACCTTTTCTAAAAGGAATGAAAATAACATCTTTAAGTTCTTCATCTATATTAGGTCCATCATTATAAAAAATCATTTTATTATTTTTAACAGTAATTTTTATTTCTTTTTCTGCATATCTATAAAAATTAGTTAATAAATTATTGATTACAGTTTCCCATATATCATCAGTACCTCTAAATTTACAATTCTTATCGATGGATATTTTTACATCTATTTTATCGTTATGATGTTTAAATACATCTACACAGGAATTTATTATTTTTTCAACATTAACATTTTCATTTACTTGTAATTCATGATCTTTCAGATAATCAAGTTTATTAAGATATAAAAGAGAATGGACTTTATTTTCTAATTTATCTGATTGTTCTAGAATTACTTCAAAAGCTTTATCTTTGTCTTCAACTTCATCATTAACTGCTTCTATATAAGATTTAATAACAGTGAGAGGCGTTTTAAAATCATGCGAAATGTTTTGATAAAGTTGGTTTCTCATCTCTTCTTGTTTAACTATTGATAAACGCATATCTTCAATAGCGTGTTCTAAGCTTTTTAATTCATCATCGTATTTTAATTTATATGAGTGATCATAATTTTCATTACTAAAATTATCAACTTTTTCTTTTAATAGTTCTATTTTCTTAACTATTGTTCTACTCCATCTTATAGTAATTACAGCGATACCAAAATATGCTACCAATAAAATTGATAGAGTTAATTCTATAATAACTGCTTCAGTTTTTCTAATAAAAGTACCATCAGTTATTATTATTTTAGATTTATTCTTGTCTCTAATTACATAATAGTAAAACAACTTCTTTTCATATCTAATCTTATCATGGCCGTTATGCAATTTAGATATGAGTTCCTTTATCTTTGCATCACTTCCAATATCTTTACAATTTCTACTATAATGTACTTCATCATTTTCAACATATATGTAATAATCCGATATATTAGAATATGTATCTACCTTTTTATCAATATTATTTACTTTACTATGTAAGTTTTCAAATACTCTTGATTCATATTTAATTGTTACCAGTTGTGGGATTAATATACCTAGAACAATTAATATAATAGTGAAGTCAATTATTAATATAAGAAGTAATTGATTGCCTAATTTATTAGTTACTTTTTTCATGATAATCTATATCCATATCCATATATAGTATTAATATTTAACTTAGGCATTTTCTTTCTCAATCTACGTATTAAATCATCAGCTGCTCTATCACTTCCAAAATAATCTTCTCCCCACACATGATTAAGTATTTCATCTCTAGAATAAACTTTATTCATATTAGTAATTAATAATTTTAATAAATCAAATTCTAAAGTTGTAAGTTTTATTTCTTTATCATCTTCAATTACTAATCTTTTATTTATATCTATCTTATACTTATCATATATAATCAAATCAGTATTAGAATTCTTATATACCCTCTTTAACAGATTATTAACTCTTAGTACAAGTTCTTTAGTAGAAAATGGTTTAGCTAAATAGTCATCACTTCCTAACTCTAATCCAATTATCTTATCTATATCTTTATCTCTTGCAGAGGTAAAAATAACGGGAATATTATTATTTTTACTCTTTATTTCTTTAAGAATATCATAACCAGATACGTCATCTGCAAGCATAATATCAAGGATCCATAAATCAATACCTTTATCAATAAATTCTAAGGCTTTTCTTCCTTCTTCAAATTGAAATACTTCATATCCTTCTTTTTCTAAATATCTTTTAATTAAATTAGATAAATCTAATTCATCTTCTACTAAAGCTATTTTGTACATTTCTATCACCTGTTTCTATTTTAGCATATTTTTATATAAGTTTTAGTTCGTAATAGGAATAAATTTATTTATGGAATAATTTTAATTTTGTATGTTAAGTTTTTTCTATCTTATGTTATCACTTCCTTTCTATGATATAAGTATACAACTCAAATATAGAAAAAATTTTAAAATTCTATGGGAAATTATGTAAAAATTAAAAAGTCTATTAACTAGACTTTTTATTCTTATTATATATAAGTAATCCTATTATAGAACCAACTACTATTACTATAAATAATATTAGAATTAATGAAGAATAATCCTTTTCATAAGCAAATCCCATATCATCCATAATATCGTATAATTCATCTTTAGAATCTCCCATTGCATAACCAATTAGTAAAGCTTTATCTTCTTGATAACTATATATATAGAATTTAGCTCCATCTGATTCAGTAACAGTTCCAACTAAATAAGTAGCATCTTTTTTTTCAATAAGTTTATCTTCACTAAAAGTTATATTTTTATTATTTTTTAATTCATCATACCAATCTTTTAAATTTTGTGATGAATTATTCGCAGTATAAGATATTTCAATCGAAGAATTCTTATTTTTAACTTTAGATGCAGTTAATACACCTTTAGATACCTCTACTTCAAAATCTTTTTCTTTTAATATCTTAGATACTTCATTAGTACTTAGAACTTCTGCATGAACAATAGTAAAGCTAAAGATCATAATGAGTATAATAAATAATTTCTTAAACATATATATCACCTAAGGTTATTTTATCATTATAAAAATAAAAGAGAAAGATTTTTTAGTCTTTCTCTATTAAAAATTTAGCTAATGAATTAGGATCTTTATCTTTATATATAATATCATATATTAAATCTATAATTGGCATTTCTACTTGTTTATCTCTTAATAATTTATAAATAGATTGTAATGTATAAAGACCTTCAATAGTAGTATTATTCATATAATTATTTACTTCTTCTTTAGGAGCTTTACTACCTAATAAATGTCCAAAAGTAAAGTTACGTGATTTTTTAGAAGTAGACGTTAATAATAAATCTCCAAAACCTGCAAATGAAAGAATAGTCTTTCTATCTCCACCTAAAGCATCTATTAAGTTCTTAATATCATTTAATGATTCTGTAATAAACATTGCTTGAGTAGATTCAGGATATCCCATACCATCAAGAATACCTGCTGCTATAGCAATAACATTTTTAATTGAACCACATAGTTCTACTCCTAAAATATCTTTAGTAGTTCTTAATTTTAACATATCATTTTGAAGAGTTTTCTTCATTAATTCTTCAGTTTCTTCATTTGTAGTAGCTAATGATAATCCAATTGGACAATTAGTAACTATATCTACAGCAAAAGATGGTCCAGAAATAACTGCTATTTGATCAGTATCTATATATCTAGATAAAATATCATATACAAAAGAACAAGTATCTCTTTCTATACCTTTTGATGCAATACAAATATGTTGATTAGGTTTAATTATATATTTAAGTTCACTACTAACAGTATCAACAAAACCAGCTGGTACTGCAATAACTATTAAATCAGTTCCTTCAACACATTTTTTCATATCAGAATAAAATTCTATACCTTCTGGTATTCTAACTCCAGGTAGTTTTTCTTTATTCTCTCTTTCTTTAGTTAATAATTCTACTTTATCTTCAAACTTATTCCACATCTTAATTTTACAATTATTCTTATAAAACATTAAAGATAAAGCAATACCATAAGCACCTGTACCTATAATAGAAACATTCATTTTATATTCACCTCATTAATTAATATTTATATATAAATCTATAAAGAACAAATAAATAATTCAAAAGAAATAAAAGGATTATTACCTGTCTTAATATCTACCTCTATTCCTGTTAAATCATATAATTTATTAAATATAGATTTAATACTTTCTAATCTACTGGCCTCAATTGCCTTTTTAAATCTATATGGATGAACTCCTAATACTTTAGCAGCCTCATCATTAGACATTCTATTATCTTTTAATAGTAATCTTCCATTATACATAATTCTAAATTGTTCTTCTAAAACTGAAATAATTTTAATTATTTCTTCTCCATTAGATATTAACTCTTTATATATATTAAAAGCTTTAGTTTTTTCTCTTAGACATATAGCATCTACTAAATTAAATATATTATCACTTACAGTTTTTAATACTATATTTTCAATATCTTCTTTTGTAATAATTTTTTCATCCATTTTATATAATTTTAATTTATTTAATTCATTTATAATCTTTTCATTATTTCCATCACAATAAGTAACTAAATAATTAATAGTATTTATATCCATCTTATAGTCTTCTAAATTATTAGTAATAATTGTTTTAGAGCTAATTTCTTCTTCTAAGACATCAGCTTTTTCTTTTAATAATTTAACTATTTTCTTTTTAGAATCTATTTTATCAGTAACTAATATCATTATATTATTACTAGGATTATTTATATATTTTTCTAATAGATCAATACTATCATTATCTATTTTCTTACTGGACGATAAGAAAGATGCATTATATCCAACTACTGCTTTAGTTTCATCGAATAAACTATAAGTATCTAGTTCTTCTAATAAATTATCTATAGGATTATCTTCTAAATCAATTTTAATAATTTCATTATCTAATTTATGTTTTTTTAAAATATCACTAATTCTTGTTTTTATAGTGATTTCATCGTTAGATATAATTAAATATAATGTATTCATACAATCACCATTAATTTAATCTTAACATATATTAAAAAAAATTCATAGTTTGACTATGAATTTTTATTATCTAAATTACTTATACTAGAATAAGATAAATCAGATGTATTAGGATCTATATCAAGTTCTAAAGTATAAGTAGATTTCTTATCTATAGAATCAAAAAACTCTTTATTATATGAATCTTTTTCATCATATTTAACTTTAGTTATTTCACTAATACTAGTATTAGTATAAAGAGTTTTAGTCATAGCAGAATCTCCATATATAGATTTACTACTCTCTTCTTCTAATAAATAATATATATCTACATAAACTTTTTCTTTTTGATAATCTACTCTTATATTTTTAATACCAGTATATACTTTAGTATTAAAAGTCTTATTATTTGCAATTTTCTTACATTTATATTCATTATTAGAATAATTACAATTAGTAGTAGCATCAATTCTAACTGCAACATAGTCTTTTACTTCTTCATTATATAATTCTTTATATTTATCATCTACATATTCTTTAGCAACTGAAAAATCTTCTTTATCATTTTGACTTTCTAAAACTAGTAACATCTTTATTTCTGGATTTAATTCAGTAAACTTAGTATCTTTAGTAAACAAGAAATTACCTTCATATTGATAATCGTAATCTTTCATTAATTCATTATATTTTTCTATTGCTTTTTCATTTATTAAAGAAGGAGCAAACAAAACACTTATACCTATTACTACTGCAAAAATAGTTAATATAATATATGTTATTTTTAATAAGACACTAAAGAAAGTCTTCTTATCTTTAGGTATTTCTTCTCCTTTATTCTTAACAATCATTTTTTTCATCTTACTCTTTCTAAGTAAGAAAATAGTTAAGAATAAATAACCAAATACAGGTATTAAATTACTTGTAGAATAACCAGATATTATTTCTCCATAATCATACTCTATTCCTTTAAATAAGAACATTATAGAGGCCATTAAATCCCAAAATCCATGGATTAAACATACTAACCAAATATTATTAGTTCTTAAATATATAGCACCGAAATACATTCCAGCAGCAGTAGCCATTATAACTTGAACTAATACACCTAAAAATGATGCACCAGTAGTAATATTATTTAAATGAGCAAGACCAAAAAACAAACTAGATAAAGTTAATGATCCCCATATACCTATAGCTGTTTTATTATATTTATCAGTTAATACATTTAAAACTAGACCTCTCATTAATAATTCTTCAAATATACCAATGAATATATATAACATACAAGTAGCAAAAATTTCCCAGAAAGGTAAAAATTCATTTGATGAAGAATAACTAACTAATTGATATGAAGTCATTATTATAATAAATAATATTACAGGTAGACCTACAGCAAGAGATTCCTTAATAGTAAAGTCTCTATCTTTGATAATATTCATCTTTTTACATAATTTAATTAAAAGTACTAATCCTATAATAGCTAGTAATTCACACATCATATTAATACCATCTCTTAATGATGCTAAAAATTCAACTACTACGGTATAATGTAAGATACCTAACCCTATAATAGTACAACAAAAAGATGCCAAAATAGGTTTGTTTTTTACAAAATTACTTAACTTAGTTTCTTCTTTTGTAGGTATTAAACTAAGTATTATTCCACTTATAGCTAATAAATAAGCCATAATAACTGATCCTAAATAAGAATATACTGATAATATTACTGCATAAACAAAAGTATTCTTCTTTGATAAATAAATACTAATCATAGATATAATAGCTATAGATAAACCATAAACCAATTCAAATATATCAGTCTTATTTAGTCCAAAATAAATAATTTCTACACATATAATTAATAAAGATATAAGTAATAAATAAGTCTTTTTCTTTGATAGTTCCATATAATTCCTCCTGATTATAATTCTAACATATTATTATTATAAAACCTCAAAGAAAAAAGAAATTTTACAATTTCTTTTATTTCTTTATATCTTCTTTTACACCTTTAAATATTTCATCTATGTGCTCTGAAGTCTTTCCTCCACCTTGAGCAAAGGTATTAGAACCTCCTCCATTTCCTTCAGAACGAACTGCTGCTTTCTTAACCATCATACCTGCATTTATCTTAGAATTACTTCTAGCTATGAAATTAACATTATCACCATTTACATTAGCAAACAATACAAAAGCATTTTCTAATTTGTTACTGATAGCATCACATATAGATTTAATATTTTGAATATCTAGACCTTCAGTACGTTCTAGTATTACATTTATACCATTTACTTCTTCTTTATCATCAATATATTTATCTATATCAGATACAGCTTCTTTTGCTTTAATTTCATTAAATTTCTTTTCTAGATTTCTAACTTCATTAGTTACATATTCTAATTGATTTCTATTATAGATAACTGCATTATATGAATCTAATGCTACTTGATCTAGTACTAAATCAAAGTCTAATACTTCACCATAACTAGCAGATTTTTCAATAATATCTTTAGCTTTATCTAATTGTTTCTTAATTTCAATTACATAAATACTTATAGTTTCTTTAATTGCATTTTCTATATCTTCTCCAGTAACTCCCTCTATTCTATATAAGTTACTTCCTTTTGACTCTAGTTTTAATAAAGCAAGTTTACCTATTTCACTAGTATTTTTTACATGAGTACCACCACATAATTCAATTGAATCTCCTATTTGTACTACTCTAACTACATCTTTATACTTTTCAGAGAATAATGCCATAGCCCCTAATTTTTTAGCTTCATCTAAACTCATTTCTCTAATTACAGTATCATTATGTTCTTTAATTTTATCATTAGCCATCTTTTCTACTTCTAGTATTTCATTTTCTGTAATTTTACCAGTATAAGTAAAATCAAATCTAAAACGATATTGATCTACATAACTACCAGCTTGATGTACTCTATCAGATAAGACAGTTTGTAAACATTTTTGAATTATATGAGTACTAGAGTGATTACATGCAGTTCTTTCTCTAGCTTCATCTATTATCTTAATTTCTACTTCTTCATTAAGTTTTAAATTACCCTCAACTATTTCTACTTTATGTAGATGTTGTCCATTTGGAGCTTTTATTACATCAACTACTTTTACTTTAGTTTTAGAATTCTTCATTCCACCCTTATCAGCAATTTGACCACCTGATGTAGCATAGAAACAAGTCTTATCTAAGATTACATATCCTTCATCATCAAGAGTATCTACTGATTTTCCATCTTTAAATAAAGCTACTACTTTAGATGCCATTTCAGTTACATTATAATCAAAAACGCTTTCTACTTTACAATTTAATAATTCTTCATTTTGACTATTCATAACTGATTCTTGTTTATGTGAATCTTTAGATAATTTTCTTTGTTCTTCCATATATTTATCAAATTCTTCTTTAGATGTAGTATATCCAGCTTCTTCAATATATTCTAAAGTTAATTCATAAGGGAATCCATAAGTATCATATAGTTTAAATACATCATATCCACTTATAGTCTTATCTTTAGTTTCATTCATTAATTCAGTTAATCTTCTTTCTCCTGCTGCTAAAGTATTATGGAATAATTTTTCTTCTTCTAATATTAAAGTTCTTACATTTCCTTTAGTAGTTTCTAGTTCAGGATATGATTCCTTCATTATTTCTACTACTGTATCAACTAATTTATACATGAATGGTTCATTCATACCTAATTTTTTACCCATTCTTACACTTCTACGAAGTAATCTTCTAAGTACATAACCTCTACCATTATTTTCAAATACAGCACCATCTGATAAAGCCATAGTACATGCTCTAATATGATCTGCTATAACTTTAAAAGGCTTTTCACCATTATAAGTTTTACCAGTTAATTCTTCAATTCTTTTAATAATAGGAACAAATAAATCTGTATCAAATGTAGAATCTACTCCTTGGAATATACAACACCATCTTTCAAGACCAGCTCCAGTATCTATATTCTTATGTGGTAATTCCTTATAATCTTTTCTATCTACTCCTGGAGTAGAATTATATTGAGAGAAAACATTATTCCAGATTTCTAGATATCTTTGTTGATCCTCATCATTTTTGAATTTTTCTAAAGCATCTCCATCTTCATCATATTCTTCTCCTCTATCAAAGAATATTTCAGAATCAGGTCCACATGGACCACTTCCTATTTCCCAGAAATTACCTTCTAATCTAATAATATGATCTTCAGGTAAACCTAATTCAATCCATCTATTTCTAGCATCTTCATCATCCATATATACAGTAGCATATAGTTTTTCTACTGGTATATCACACCAATCTGGACTTGTTAAAAAATCATATGCAAATCCTAAAGCTTCTTCTTTAAAATAATCTCCGATTGAAAAGTTACCCATCATTTCAAAGAAAGTTTGATGAGATTTAGTAACTCCAACATTTTCTATATCATTAGTTCTAATACATTTTTGAACTGTTGCTATTCTTTTATTTTCAGGTACTACAGATCCATCAAAATACTTCTTTAATGGAGTAACACCTGCATTTACAAATAATAAACTATCATCGTCATATGGAACTAAAGGAGCACTTTCCATAACATTGTGTCCTTTTTCAGTAAAATATTTCATCCATAAGTTTCTTATTTCTGTACTTGTTAATTTTTTCATTTTATACACCTTCTATATTTTTTAATATTTCTTTTAATCTTATATAAAACTCCTCAAATGAATCGTTATTTAAAATATAATAATCAGCATAAGCTATTGGACCACCTTTAGCTAAATTTTCAATTTCAGTTTTGTCGCGATAAATAATAGCTTCTCTATCAAACGGACGATCAGGTCTTTTTGCTACTCTTTCATAACGAATATTCTTATCAGCTACAACACAAATTAATTTTAAATTAGGAAAACGTTCAATTAAATACTTATATTCATACCAAGAATATAAACCATCTAACACAACATCATCTCCCTTATCTAGTGCATTTCTAATATCATCTTCTAAAAATTTTGCATAACATTCTGGTCCATATTCGGCTCGTAATTTTTCACGAAATTCTTTTTCATTTTTACCATCAATATCACGCTCAATTCCAGCTTCTTTCATTAACTTATATGTTATTCCACCAAAATAAAGTTTTGTCCAACCTTTTTCTTCTAAATAATCAGTAACTCCAGCTTTTCCACTTCCACTCATTCCAACAACAGCAATTAATTTACCCATAAAAATCCTCCTATTTATAAAAAAAGATCCAAATAATAGGAGCGTTTACACGCGGTACCATCCTACTTGGATCTTAATTAATCTAACGGTATTACCGATGATGCTCCAAAGTAGCTTTCTAAATATATCCTTGTCTTATTTCCACCAGCTAAGACTCTCTATTAAGTATTCTATTTATACTCATCTTTATCTACGCATCTTCTTCTATATCTTCAATTTCATCTATAATTAAATCTATGTCTTCATCATGTTCATAATGTTTATTTTCATCATCATCTAAATTAAATAAATGATATTTTTTAATAATAAATATTAAGAATATTTTACAACAAGATATAATTGGTGTTGCAAACAACATACCTAGTATACCAAAGAAATGACCAAATAACAATAACCCAATTATTATAGTTACAGGATGTAATTTCATTGTTTTACTCATTACAGTTGGAGTTAATAAATAACTTTCTAATCCTTGACAAACTAATACTGAAGTAGTAACTCCTAAACCTACTTGAGGACTAATAGTAAATCCAACAATAATTGATGGAATACCTCCAATATATGGTCCTAAATAAGGAATGATATTAGTAATTGCACAGAATAGACCAAATACCATAGGTGCCTTCATTCCTGCTATACTCATACCTACACTTTGACATATGAATAAAATAAACATAACTATCAAAGTACCATATACATAATTTCTTAAAGTTTGATTTAATTTATCAGTTAAATCTTTTATCTCAGCTTTATTCTTTTTAGGAATAGTCTTAGATAATCTCTTATTAATTCTATCAAAATCAATTAATAAATAAATAGCTATTAAGAATCCAATAATAATATTTAAACCACCACTAAATATAGCTTTACCTATTCTAAATATCATAGTAGGTCCATCTACAGTTAATGATTTAAATATATTACTAGCTACTGCATATACATTCTCTTTAATAATTGCACTATCAAGTCCATATGTATCAGAGAATGAATATATTAAATGATTAATCCAATTAGTTAAATTATCTATAGTAGAAGGAGCTGATGTAATCATATCATTAATTTGGCTTCCTAATTGAGGAACTATAAAACTTCCAATTATAACAAAGAATCCAATCAAGACAAAATATACAGTAATAACTCCTATTCCTCTTTTAACACCTTTACTTTGCATAAAAGATACAATTGGATCTAATAACCATGCAATAATTATACCTATAAATAATGGAGATAAAATACTTAATATTTCTCCCAAAATATCAAATAATTTAAGTTGCTTACTTAAAGCAAGCAACAATACTATAATACATAAAATAGATATACTATATAATAATTTAACAAACTTAGTACTTAAATATATAAGTTTATTCAAATGATGATAATCAATCTTATTAATATCTTTTTCTCTCTTAAACATAAGATCACTCCTATTTAACTTTTACAGTTTTTATTTTTGAATAATTATAAGCATCTACTTTTTTACCATCAATATTTTTATATGGAATTACTTTTATTTGATAATATTTCTTACTAGATAATCCTGATATAGTATATTTAGTTTTACTAGTATAGATGTAATTCCATTTAGAAGTACCCTTCTTTCTATAAGCTATCTTATATCCAGAAGCACCTACTCTTTTAGGATATTTAATAGTTATTTTATGTTTTGATAAACTTTTACCATAACTGATATAAGTTTTTGCAGGTACTATATTAAAATTAGTATATTTTGTTCCAGTATATTTACCCTTACCTACTATTTTAATAGTAGCTTTTCCTGGATATAAATTATTACTGTAATATAAAGTATAATCTTTTCCTTCTTTTAATGTATAATTTCCATGCTTAACAGTAACTGCAGGTTTTATCTTATGTCCAAGATAAGTTCTTTTTGATACAGATGCAACTGATAAACTAGAAATATTCTTTTTAATAACTGTTAGATTATAAGTATCTGTATTACCATTTGAAGCAGTAACATATACTTTAGTTGAACCCTCTTTTTTAGCAGTAATATTACCATTTGCATCTACTGATGCAATAGAAGTATCTGCTACTTTAAAACTTACTTTAGTATTACTAGGAACTACATAATAATTAAGTTTAGTACTATTACCATATTCTAAATTACCACTATTAGAACTTAAAGATACAATAGGTTTATTAGTAGATATAATATAATACTCAGCATTTTTTCCGTTTACAGAAGTAGCTTCTACCCCTGCAATACCTTCTTTAAGAACTAATACATTACCATTAGAATCCACTGATACTACAGAACTATCTTCTGTTCTAACACCAGTATATTCATCATAGGTATAACTTTTCCATGTAATATTTTTATCTATATCATTTGTAGGATTATAATTAACGTGTAATTGAAATTTATCTCCTACAAGATAATTATTCATAAATCCTTCAGCTATAGAAATAGATTCTATTTCTACAGCAAATACACTTTTTATACTTATAAATAATCCTAATACTAGAATTAATAATATTTTATTTAATCTTTTCATAAGACCCTCCTATTATAAATATAACATTTTTAAACAGAATTATCTATTTTTTGTAGTCTAATACTTTCATTTCTTCCGTAAATTGACGTAATTGTATTTGGGTTTACAATATTAAAGTAAATATCATCATTTAAATTTGTTTCTTCTAGATTAGTAGTATCTATAATTTTAATTTTATACATAACTATTTTATTTTCAGCAACTTGATACTTTCCTAAATAATAACTCTTATTATTATCATCACCAATATAAAAGACTGCATCATATCCTTTAGTTAAAGTAAGAGTAGTTTCTAAATCATCAGAATATGTATATATACCAACATAATTTGAATTATCTAAAGTCTTTCTTGTTTTACTATTTGTTTTCTTTTCAGAAACTTCTTCTTTTAAAATTTTCTTCTCTTCGGTTTTATTATTCTTAATAAGAAATAATCCTATTATAGTTAAAATTGCAATTAATAAAACAAAAAATACAATATACTTAATCTTTTTCATAATTAGCATCTCCTAAGCTACCTATTAACATTTCTTTAATAGTAGTTCTTCTCATATCAGAATTATTATTTTGTGTAGCAATATCTAGATATTTTAAATCCCCTACTAGGATTAATTTTTCTTTTGCTCTAGTTATACCAGTATAATATAACTTTCTATAAAGCATCTTTTTATATTCTTTAACAACAGGTATTACAACAGTTTTAAATTCACTTCCTTGACTCTTATGAATACTAATTGCATAACCATGTTTAAGATTTTGATAATTAGCAGGTGTAAATTTAACTATATTTCCTTCGAAATTTATATAGATATCTTTATCTTCTATTCTCTCAATTATACCTATATCACCATTAAATATATTCTCATCTGGCATATTATTTAATAATAAGATTTTATCCTCTTCACGATATATTGCATCTCCTACTTTAATTTCATTTTTAGTAGGATCTTTCGGATTAAAAATAGCTTGAACTACTTTATTTATATTATCTATTCCATTAATAGTTTTATACATAGGAACTAATATTTGAAAATCTCTATAATTCTTTTTTATATTATCAAAGCAAATATCTTTAATTTTAACTAATAATTCATTAGAATCTACTTCGATTAATTGAAGATCTTCTCCTTCATTAAATAGACCTCTATTAACTATACCTTCATTTACATCATAAGCTAAATTTATAATATGAGAATCATTCTTTTGACGATAAATACTCTTTAATTTAACAGTATTAATCATATCACTCTCAATTAAATCTTTAAGTACTTGTCCAGGTCCTACACTCGGTAATTGATTATAATCTCCTACTATAACTATTTTAGTATCATGTTTTAATCCTCTAATTAAAGATGCAAATAATGATACATCTACCATTGAAGCTTCATCTATAATAACAAATTCTACATCACTTTGATTATGTTCATTTATTTGAAACTTATCTAAATCTTTATTCCATTTCAAAAATCTATGAATAGTAGATGCTGGTAGATTAGTAGTTTCAGATAATCTTTTACTAGCTCTGCCAGTCGGAGCTAATAAAGCAACTTTCTCCATTAGAGATTTATAACTCATTTTATTTAACAATTGATACATTTCAATAATAGCTTTTACTAAAGTAGTTTTACCACTTCCAGGTCCTCCAGTTATAACTGAAACATGTTTTGTCAAAGCACTTTTAATTGCTTTTAATTGTAATTGGTTATAAGTAATATCTCCATCTTTTTGATATTGTTCTATATAATTATCAAACTTCTTATATTGATCATCTGGAAATTTTTCCAAATAACTTAACTTATTAACTATAAGCATCTCATCTTCATACATATATTTTAAATAGTATTTTTCATCTTTTTTAATAACTTTTAAATCAAGTATTAAACTATTTAAAGCCTCAATAAATATTTCTTTAGAAATATATGTATTAAGTGCTCTAGATATATAATCATATATTTCATTTATCAATAAATAACTATGTCCAATATTATTATATATTTCCTCTATTACATATATAATACCCGCAGATACTCTTCTATTATCTTCTCTATCCATTAATTTAATAGCAATAGAATCAATCTTTTTAAAATTAATTTCTCTTATATCTTCATATATTTTATAAATATTATTATCTATAACATCCTTAGTTCTATTTTTATATTTATTATATATAATCATACTCTCTCTGGTAGAAAAACCCAATTCAGATAATTCTATAATAATCTTATAACTAGCTTGATATTCTTCTAAAGTATCATGGAGAGTACTTATTTGTTTCTTAGTTATAGTAGGAACACTTACTAATTTTTCAGGATTATCCATTATTATATTTAAAGTATCAGTACCAAACTTAGAAACAATCTTTTCTGCTTTCTTTTCACCTATTCCTTTAAATAAACCTGATGATAAGAATTCTACTATTGAATCTTTTTCTTCTGGCATACATCTTTCATAAGAATCTACGGCAAATTGTTCTCCATATTTAGGATGTATTTGAAAGTTTCCATTAAATATATAAGTATCATTTTCATTTAATTCATGAAAATAACCAGTAAAAGTAACTGTTTTATTTATAAATTCTTTATTAATTTTATCTGTTTCTTTTACTTTAAATAGGCCAACTACATAGCCATTATCACTCATAAATAAACTTTTACTGAATTTTCCTTTTATGTATGACTTCATGTCGACCTCCACTTATATTATTGACATTTTTTTAGATTGATCCTAATTATTATAACATAAATTAAGTTTTTTTCTTTATTTTTCAGGATATTATGATAAAATATGATTGTTGAGGTGAGGATATGCTAAGAGATAAAGATAT
>CACYBN010000095.1 GCA_902772675.1 uncultured Erysipelotrichaceae bacterium | reverse complement strand
TGTGCATTATATATAGATAAACATCCAATTAATAAACATGATAAAGTATTAAAATTACAAAGATAAAAAGACTACTAAGTAGTCTTTTTAATCAATGTTATTTGTTTTTGAATATTGATTTATGAAATCACTTTTTGCAGCATTATAAGCTGCTGAAAAACTTGTAAGACTTCCTGTTGGATTTATAGCTAAATTAGTAAAAGTTAAATAGCTTTCATAAACATCAGTTATTATTTCATAAGTTTCTTTATAACCAGCTGGTGGAGTTCTAAGTTTTTTCATTAAATCACTAACTTCTTTTTGATTATTTTCAATATTTGAAATTTTTTTAGTATATTCTGGATCTTTATAAAGGTTTTGTAGCGAAGTATTAAAGTCTTTATTAAATTTTCCATTTTTCATTGTATATTTATTTGTTTTAGAATCTTTTTCTTCCCAGATAGAATTATACCAAACATCATATGTAAGGTCTCCAACAGATTCTGCTTCTGCTGCTCCATCATATATCTTAGTTATAATTGATGAAACGTTTTCTTTATATTCTTTCTTTATTCTTTCTTTAGCTGCTAATTCTCTTTCTATTTCTTCTTGTCTTTCTTTCTCTTGTTTATCCGAAATAACTTTATATGTAACTCCACCAATCGCAGCAAATAATAATATTACAATTACTATAATTTCAATTGTTTTTTTACTTAAATTTTTCTTTATTGGGCAACCACAATTTAAACATTTTTTTGTTTTATCAGATATTTCTTTGCCACATTCTGGACATTTAATCATTGACATAATTTAACTCCTATTTAACAACAAATTTTATTTCTGTATTATCTACCCAGAATTGAGCATTATAAGAAATTTCTACTTTTTTAGCACCTTTAGGAACCTTATATAATAACCATCCTATTGCTTTTTTACCTTTAGCTAAAGTAGCATCTAAAGTTTTATATTTATCATCAGCCCAAATATACTCTTCACAATCAACATCATCTGCATACATATTAAAATCATAAGTTGAAAAATACTCTTCATCTGAATCTCCTATATTTTCTACTTCAAATTGAACTGCGTAGATATCTACATTATCTGTTGGTTTTGTTATATCATCATAGTCTGTCCAATTATCTATAACTTTTGTCATAGTAATTTTAGTATATGCATTTTCAAATGACTCATTTAATTTAAATGTTGTTTTACCCTTTTTATCTTTATACGAATTTTCTGTTTCCTTAATACTATCATCAACAGCATTTGAACAACTATTAACACAAGCTCCTACAAATATAATTATTATTACAAAAATAATTATAATTTTAACAATAGTTGGCATACCTAATTTACCGCCACATTTAGGACATCTTTTAGCATTTTTTGCAACTTCCTCCCCACAATATTTACATTTTTTTGTTTTCATTTTTTTCACCTCTCTATAGTTTAATTTTATAAGAAAAATAACACTTAAAACAGGACTTAAGACTTCCCGGACATTTTAATCTTTTGAGGGTAATGATATTCTTGAGGTGTAAAAATGACAACGTTTAGAAGAGAATTTAATTTTGATAATAATATTATGGAAAAAGTTTCAAATAACATTAAAAAATATAGATTACTTGCTGGTATTACACAAGAACAATTAGCAGTTGATGTAGATAAAAGTTATGATTTTATAAGAAGATTAGAATATAAAAAAGGAGAAATAGGTTGTTCATTAGAAACTTTATATAGAATATCTGTCGTATTAGGTGTAACTATGGATAAGTTTTTTGAATAAGTAATAATATTATATGATATAATTCTTATAGATAAGAGGTGTTTTTATGATAGTAAGAAGAGAAAATTTATATGATATATTAACTGAGCATTTAGATAGTGAATACTCTATTGGATTACATGGAATTGATTATAATAGATTAAGATATCTAGAAAGTATGACTGGCGATAGAGATGAAGATTTATATCAAGCATCCCAAAGAATTATGAGTAATGGTTTAATAAGTAATAGAACTCTTAATGGTACTATTAGATTCTTTGGAAGAATTGATGATTCTTCTAAAGAAAGTTCTATTAGAGAAAATTTAACAGAATATTGGTATGCAGGTACTGATAGATTCATTATAGTGGCTATTCCTGCAGTTATGAGAGATAAACAAGGACATTCATTGTTTGTTGGTTCTCCTAATCTAGATAGTCAATATAAAAGACATATGGATACTACAGGACATGAATACACTACTCTAACCGAACTATTAATTGATGGTAAAATAATAAATCCACAATTTATCTTAGGAACTTTTAAAGATTTAGGTGATAGAAGAATAGATTTATCTTTTAATCCTAGACATCTATCTTTTCATGGAGGAACAATCTCAGATGATTTATTTATGGATTTCAAAAATAAAATACAAAATATATTATTCTTTAAAAGTATACCCGTTACTTTAAAAGACTTTGAACATGATATGTCTCCAGAAAGATTATCTGTTTTTCTTGTAGCATTAGAAGAACTTGAAAAATCAATGAAAAATAGATATGACATCTTTAGTAAAGATTTTGAATCTGCTTCTCTAGCAGAAACTCTAGTTCAAAGAATGCATGAAAAAGAAATAATACCTGTACCTAAAAAGAATACTGGTATAATTAGTGAAATACTTGCAAATCCAGAACGAGGATTAGATAAATTCAGTGATAGATATGAAAGATTAAGATCATTAAGAATTCGTATAAAAGGTGATGAATTTGGAAGAGGACAACTAGATGGAAGTCCTAAAGATTTAATATTCTTTAGAGAAACTATGGATGATGAAGATTTTTTTCATGAAGCTTTTAAAAGATTAGATCATAGTAGATTAACTCTATTTATTAATAGTTATTTTCCTTATTTTGGATCTTATATTCAAAAAGATGAAAATTTAATAAAAGCTATATCAGCTTTTCCATATACTATTTCTAGATTAGAACCTGATAAGAGAAACCGTTTAGATTTTATGATGAAATTATCTTCTACTCCTGGGATAGATACACTAGTACTAAGTTATATGCCTGAACAAATCGTAGAAAATTTAGAATTAAATATTAATATAATAAAAAATTCTTCTGAAGCATCATTTATTAAGAGTATTACTGGAAATGGATTTGATTACTATGGACAAGAACCTAAAACTCATAGAGAGTTCTGGGAAGCAATGAATGAAAGAATAAGCGAATATAACGGTAATAGGACTCATGCTCCAATTCCTTTATACGATGTTGATAAAGAAATAGAAAAAGCAGCAAAAGTTACAAAATAAAAGATGGCATTTAGCCATTTTTTTATTTATTTATATCATACTTTTTAGAAGCAGCATCATCTAATAATTCTGGATTATTTAATATATATTTAAATAGATCAAAACTTCTTATCAAATAGAAACCATCTGCGACTCTTTCATCAAAATTAATACCAAAATCTATTACTTTAATAGTTTTCTTTTTCTTATCCTCTATTACTTCTTTTTCATGTAAAACACCTATAGTAGTCATAGAAGAACATGTTCCAAAATTAGTATTATTATGATAAATAGATTTAGAACCTAAACTACCAATATTAGACATCATCGCACTACTATAATATAAATTATCTTCAGTTAATGATTTAGGTAGTAAATCCCTTTGATCCATCCATTTAAATAATCCTATTAAAGGTACTCTTATAATATTAGGTAATCTACCTAAAGTATCTAAAGCTCCATTAGCACCCTTTTTAGAAATATCTTTTTCATTTCTTATAGATTCTACTTTATCTTTAATCTTTTTACTAATTGTATCTATATTATCATGTAAATCTACAGGAATTATTAACATTATTTCTTCAGCTTTATCAGTAAATGCAACTTTTGCTACAAATGAAATAGTAACTTCATTATGTTCATAAACATGCCTATTTGCAATAAATCTATTTAGTTTAGGTCTATTATAAATAGTCTTAGCAAAAGCTGTTAAAACAGCATGAAATATAGTTATATCTCTTCCTTCTCTTTTTGCTTTATCTAAATATTTCATTAGATTAGTAACATCAACATCATCTTGAATAAAAACATCTGCTTCACTTCGATTAGGTTTTATATCAAGTATTAATTGTTCCATACCATTAATATCTTTTACCCTCTTACCATCTCTTCTATCCATATATAAATCCCATCCTATATTTTTATTATTACATAATAAACTAAATTAACTTTCTTTTAATTTGTTTAAATCTCCATATAAAGGAAGAACATTCCATCCTACTAATTCATCTTTATATGGTTCATAAATATCATTTAATAAACATACTTTTTTATTATGATAAAATCCAAAAGCTATTTCTGCAAAACTATTAGGTCCTTTATAATTAGC
>CACYBN010000094.1 GCA_902772675.1 uncultured Erysipelotrichaceae bacterium | reverse complement strand
TTTTTCTTGTAATCTTTAAGCATTCTTTCAACGTCTTTTTTTAAGTAAGGTATTTCATATTCTGTAACATTATCATTATGATTATAATGAATAATCCCTAAATACTTTATCTTAAATTCAGGATTGATTTTTTGGAGCATCCATGCATATGTAGATAATTGCATAGTATAGTGCATCTTATTACAATCCATTAAATTATTTAACGGATACTTCATCATTTGATTCTTCTTAGTAGCAAAATCGAAATACGAAGTTTCATCTATCTTTTTATTTGTTTTATAATCGTATATAATTATATCATTACCATCCTTTATAAGAAGATCTATTTGACCAGCTACTCTTACAATTCCATCTTTAGATACACTGTAAATTAAAAATTCTGGAAATACTCCTCTTTCAACATCAAGTAATCTCGTATTATTACGATCTAGAGTTTCATTAGTATTTACTGAAAATTTACCTCCTAAACCGAATTTTTTTAGGTCAGTTTCTTTTTTATCAGTATATAACTTTTCTAGTTCTGCATGAATTTTTGTACCTCTATCACAGGAAGCTTTATTATCAATTTGCCACCTATCAAGAATATTTTGCTTAACAAGATTAAAATTAGTCTCGTTAATATCATATGTTTTAAAGAAATAGTCTAAATCTACTTTTTTAGTTTGCAGTAAATGTTTCTTTTCAAATTTAAACTGTTCTGCAGTTAAGATTTCTTGTAAAGCCTTATATGAAGACCAAAAATCTTTATCATATTCATGTTCATATTTACCTATAAGAGTTGTTACTGATATATAATTACCAGAATCATCCCAATATAAGTGTTCTTCATCATTGTAATTTACATTACCATTTTTCTTATCAATTTTCATAATTATTTTTTATATTATTATAGTCAAGTAATATTGTAAGTTTATGTAAACTAGGATATATTATATCATGACAATATTTTAAATCTATTACTGGCATATCCTCTTTATATATTACAATAAACATTCCAACAGATTCTTCAATACCACGTATTGGGTATAGTACTGCATGATTAAATTCACATTTTTTTAATTTATACCAAAAATTTGGAAAATGTATTTTACTATCTGGATCCTAATTAATAATAGTAAAATCATTTTGATCTACTTTTTGTATTTCATCAATAAAGTTTACATAATCTAAATCTGACCAAAAATCTATACAAGGAGAATTATCTATTCCTCTAAATTTTTCAGAAATTCCAGTAAGATGTTTATAAGCAAGACCATTTGAACTCATTAAACTATTATGATAGTTTAAAAGAATTATATTGCTCATACAACTGTCTTTATGTATAATTTCATCCATTAAACTATTTATTTGAGGGGCTACTTTCTCTAAATAATCCTCTTGTTTATAAAGCTATTCCTTTTCTTCAATATATTTACTATCAATATACTATTTAATACTGTTATTTGTTAAAGTTAATCCGATTAAACCTATTAAAGTAACTATAAGTATAGTTTTTATTTGGCAAGGAAGCTTATCGAGCCATTTGTAAAACTATACAAAATATGCTAATATTTCTTTCATTTTTATTTTTAGTTTAAAAAATTTGTTCACTTGCAAAATTATCTATAAATTTGCGAATAAAAAAATTTTTTTAAATAAATTTTATATGGAAATAATAAATTATGATGATTTATATAATGATGCTGTAGTAAATTTTTCTAATTAGTACGGTATTAAAGCTGTTTCTTATAAGCCAACAAGTTTTAGTTTAAGGGATTACCTTACAGAACAACCTGCTTAGATAAAGTAGGATGTTAAAACTAGTACTACATAGACACAAGAATAGGCCAGTAAGAGTAAACCTTAGGATTATTCTAAATTTAGTGGTTTTGAATAGTTTAATAGGGTTTATGATAGAGTGCAAGCATATAATCCAGATGCTGCTAAATATAGGAGTTTATTAACTAAAATAGCTTCTTTAGAATCTAGTTTTAGACCTGAAGAAGTTAATAAAATAGGTGCTGCTGGATATTTTTAGTTTATTGATAGTACTAGAAATGGTATTATGAAAAAGTTGGGTAAATCTACTAATAAGTAGACTTTTTTAAAAAATCCAGAATTATAGATATTAGCTGCAATAGAGTTAGCAAAAGAATTTGAAAACTCCTTTAATCAAGAAGAACTAAAAAAAGCTAGTCAGAAAGGTCATACCATTAATGGATTAATTTCTGGAGCTTGGTTAGGAGGGGTTCAAGGAGTACGAAGATATTTAAATAAAGGTAAGGATAGTTCTGATGGTGGTACTACCATATCAGCTAGAATAAAAATTGGGGATAATGTATAATGGAACTTTATAATGATGAATATAATTATGAAGATACTATAGATTTCTCTGTAAGAACTCCAGATTTTAGAAAGGTGTTAAATCATGACTCAACTTCAAGGTATGTTGTATAGTAGGATACCCAAGACCAATCTGCTTAGCATGTAGAAAGTATTTCTACTAATAATACCTTATATAATAGATTAATATAGGCTATAACTCCATTATTAGGGGAAAAATATAGTAACTCTAAAAGATTATAGAAGGGCTTTTCTGATTGCTCTGGTTTTGTTAATAAAGTATATAAACAATTAGGAATAGATTTAAAAGGAGCTGCTTCTGGTCAATTATGGTAGATGGGATAGCCTGTAAATTTAAATAATATTAAACCAGGAGATTTAGCTTTTTTAACTAGTACTAGTTCAAAGAA
This sequence comes from uncultured Erysipelotrichaceae bacterium, assembly GCA_902772675.1. Lineage (GTDB taxonomy): Bacteria > Bacillota_I > Bacilli_A > RF39 > UBA660 > RUG11788. The sequence continues at coordinate 1,078 of CACYBN010000094.1, read as the reverse complement.
AGTAGCTGGTACTATACGTAGGCCTGGATAGGATACTTCTCATGTAGCTATTGTATTAGAAAAACAAGGTACTAAGATCAAGGTAGCAGAATCTACAGGATCTTAGGGTACTGTTACATAGTGGTGGGAAATAGGTGATCCTAAAAAGAAAGAATCAGGAGTTATAAATTATGCAAATGGTTCTGGAAGAAGAGATAGATTCTTCGGTTTTCGAAGATTAATTACATAATAGATATAAGTTAGGAAGTCAAATACTTGTTTTTAACAAGCAATACTTCTTGGGTTCAGGCGAATAACCTGAGAATTTTTTAAATATTTTTTATAATTTGACTTTCTTTCAAATATTAACCTAAACAATTAATAAATGAAGAAAGTAATAAGTTTAGTAATAGTATTATTTTTATTAAATCCATTTCAAATAAATGGTACACCAGCAGATAAAAAGATAGAATTTATTTCTAAAGATAAGAGATTAAGTAATATTGATGGTATGACTCATATATGGAATTATTTTCAAAGTCAAGGGGTTGATGAAAATATAATTGCTGGAGTAATGGGTAATATGTCGATAGAAAGTAGTTTCAGTAGTTCAATTAGAAATAAATCTGGACATGCTGGTTACGTACAAATGAATAAGACTTTACAAAGATTAATAATAGCAAAATATGGTAAATTTAATGGAGAAACCCAGTTATTACATCTAAGTAATTGGCTGCTTGGAAAAGAAACTGGTAAATTAGCATATATGCAAGACAGTTTTAAAAAAGCAGATAATAGTACTCCTGAAAAAGCAGCTCACAATTTTGCTAAATACTATGAAAGACCTGCATCAAAGAATTATAGTAATAGACAAAAAATGGCTAGAATAATATATGAAAAGTTTAAAAAGAATTAAGTTAATTTTAATTGGATTAATGGTAGTAGTACTAACTGGATGTGGAGAGTATATTCCAGATTCTGTAGTATATACAGAAGTGCCTACTACACATATTATATATGAATATCCAAGATATAGACATTACTATAAAGTATATTCTATTAAAGAAAGAAGATATAATCCTAGAATAAATCATAGATC
>CACYBN010000093.1 GCA_902772675.1 uncultured Erysipelotrichaceae bacterium | reverse complement strand
TATAAAGATATGATTATAGATAGTTTAATTAGTTTCTTTACTTCAGTAAGTTCTACTAAAGTTGAGGGATATGGTATTTTAGATGAAAATTTAAAAGGAAGAAGTGCTTCTTTTTTAGATTTTTTAAAAAGTAAACAAAAAGAATCAGCTGAAATACTGAAGGATTATGATGAATTAAATCATATAGCAGAAGATATCTTTGCAATGTATGAAGACTATTTTGAAGGTGATACTTCTTTAGTACCAATTGATACTAATATGAAGAATATTATGATTACTCATGATAGAAGAGTTAAATTTATAGATCCTGGTGAAATGATAAGTGGACCTATTCTTATGGGATATGGAGATTTTCTTGCTCATACAAATAAAACTGAACTAGGAGATACTTTAATAGAAAAATTAAATTTAAGTAAAGAAGATAGAGATATGATTCATATATATGCAATCTTTTCTTCATTAAATATTTTAGCTTTTTTAAAGAAGAATGGAGTTGATGACTTATATAGTGTTATACCTTTTGGTAATACTCACACATTCTTATCTCTAATAACAGATTCATATAATTCATTAAGTAGAAATCAAAAGAAATTAACTAATAAGAAAGATTAATATGAAAGAAAACAAATTAAATGAATTAAAAAAAGAATATGATAAACTTCAGATAAAATATGGAGCTAAAGAACTTGATTCTATATATAATGGTGGTTGCATAGATAATCCTGATATATGTTTTGTTTTTATGAATCCAACTGGTAGAAATATTGCATCCTCTAAAGAGTGGAAAGGTATTAAATCTCCATGGATTGGTACTAAAAATATCTGGAAATTATTTTATCAATTAGGATTTTTAGATAGTGATATTTATAATAAAATTCAATCTATAAAAGGATCTTCGTGGACTGAAGAATTTGCTAAAGAAGTATATGATGATGTAAAAAAACATAAGTTTTTTATTACTAATTTAGGAAAATGTACTCAAATTGATGCTAGAACTATTCCAGATAAAGTATATTTAGAATATCTAGATTTGTTATATAAAGAGATAGAAATAATTAATCCTAAAGTAATAGTATTATTTGGTAATCAAGTTAGTTCTTTAGTACTAGATAGAAAAATATCTGTATCATTATGTAGAAAAGAAGAATTTATAAAAAATATTAATGGAAAAGATTATTCTTTTTATTCAGTATATTATCCAGTAGGTAATGGTATATTTAATATGGATAAGTCAGTTGAAGATATAAATTTTATAAAAGAGATTATAAGATAGTATAATCTTTTTTATTTATTATTTTTTTGATATAATTTAGTAGAATAGAGGTGAACTTATGGAATATTCAGATTATAGTTTAAATCAATTAATTAAGAATAATACATATGTTAATTTTTGTAATATTATGTTAAGTTTACCAGTTGATACTGAAACTCACGAAAAATTAGAATCCATTTTATATAATGGCGGTTATAAAGGATATAGTTTAAATTCAGGACTAAGTAATAGAGATAATCCTAAAATAGAAATAGAAAGAAGACTAGGAATGTCTTATCTTTTATTAAGAAATCCTGATACTTTTGATGCATTAGTAGAAAACAATATAAATATCTTTCATGGTACTAATGCTAATGCTCTTCCTAAAATATTGGTTTATGGTTTACGTAGTTTAAATAATTTAATTAGTAATAATATTGAAGTAACTACTGGTGAAAAGTCAACAAGAACAAAAAAGGGAAGATCTTTTATTAGTCTTACAGATGTTTTAGATATAGCAGAAGGATATTCGACATTATATCCAGACCAAAAAAATTTAGATTTATCTTTTTCATTAGTAATTGGAACTACTGTAGATGATGCAACTAATACTGGTTTATTTAGAGTAGATTCAGCTGTACCAGAAATAGGTATTAGAGATACATTACCTGAAGAAGGAATATCATGTCTTTTAGTACCATCTAGTAAAGTTGATTTAGTTAGAAGAATGGCAAGTAATAAATTAGTTCTTGCTGCAGATGATATTGAAGATAGATTTTATTATATTGATGAATTTGGTACTATATCAATTAATGAAGAAAGATTAGAAAAATTTAAAAGAAGATTAGCTGGAGAAGAAGAATTAACTCCTACTATTCCTGGAATAAAACAAACTGTATTTAGTAGAATAGCATCTAGAATTAAAGGAGTATTAACTGATATTAAAGATAAATTGTTAGGAGATGATTTAGATTATGGATTACACAATTCTAAATAATGATATTGCTAAAGAAGTACTAACAATTATTTATTATAGTGATAAAGAAATACAAGATAATATACCTGATGATGTTTTAAAAAAATTAACTATTTTAGCAGCAGATTCAAATAAAGATGTATATATAGAAAAAGATAAAAGTTTAAATGAACAGAATCTATCTAAAGAGTCATTAGACTATTTTTCTGCTCTATATTATCTTTATGTTGCCAATTCCGAAGAAAAGGATAAAATATTATCTAGTTGGATTGCCAATGATTAGAAAGAGGTAATTATATAGACAAGATAAAAAAGCGTAGTAGATAGTCTTCAAATAAATGAGAAAAGAATTAGATTAATTTATGGAAGAAAGATTATTCCTAAGAAGAGAAATGTCAGATTTAACATTTAATATTGAAGTAGCTAGATATGCTTATCTTGAAGATCAAATTCGAAACGGCTTGGAAGAAGAAACTGTTATAGATAAGATAGAAGCTCTTAGAAATGATAAAAATGTAGGTAGATATATCGAATTAGAAAATCAATGTAAGTTATTAGATGTAGAAGTTGTAACTAATAAGATATTGAGTTTAGATGATAATGAATTAGAAATAGATATTTAATTAAAAAGCATTATTTATATATAATGCTTTTTATTATGTATAATGATATAATATTTGTAGTATAAAGATTGGTGATTAATTTGGAGAATCTAGAAAAGAGAAAAATGATTGTTCATTTTATAGAAAAGTGGCTTATTATTTTTATAGTTTTATTTGTTATAGTACAAGTCTCTTGTGGAATAATTATTAATAAAATGGTTCCAGATGACTCTAAAGAAAGTGTAGCTGAATATGATAAAAATTATATGGGTCATTGGTATATTGGAACATTTTTTATTGAAATGAATGTCGATGATAATTTTAAAAGTTATGAAGACTATGAAAAATTAATAAATTATAGGAAGACTAATTCAATTTCAAATGCCTGTTATATTTTAGGAAGCATTTCTTTTGTTATTAGTTTAACTCTATTAGTAGTATCTGCGATAAAAGAAAGAAAAGGGAAACTTTTATCAGGAAAAACTCCATTAATAGTATTAATATCAGCTATATTTTTACTATTATATAAAATCTTTGAAGAAATAGATTTATATTATGATGTTTATGCTTATCATAAATATTCAAAAGGATTCCTATCAACAGTTAGTTATTATCCTATGATTAATAATATATTTATCTTACCTGTATTATTAATATTATTAGGATTATTCTTATTAAGAAAACAAAAACAAAATATGAAGAAAGCAATATCCAAAATAGATAAATGGATTAAACTAATATGTAGCTTAATTTTACTAGTGGGATTATCCTTTATTGTATATAGATTAGGTATCAGAATATATGAATTTATTAATCCTAGTATTAATATAAGAATTCCATCATATTATTTTATGTTTGATCTTCCAAGAGAATATGCAGTAAGTAATACTTCTTATAATAAGTTAATTATTATTAGATTATTAAAGGATTTACCTGTATTTATAAGTTCGACTTTATCTATAATTATATTTGTAAAAATAGTATTGTCTTATTTAAAAAATAAAAGAGATATCAAAAAGACTAAGAAAAGATATATGATAATATTTATTTCTTTACTAGTATCATCAATTATATTTAATTTATTAGGATATTATGAAGTACATTTATTAAATAAAGAATTCTTATATCAATATCATGACGCTGTATATACATTAGCTATAAGAAGTTTAACTGAACCGTTATTATATTATATATTTATTTATTCATTTAAATATTATATTGATTTTGCATATACTAATAAGTAAATAGTTTTATGTTATAATCTCTATAGGAGTTGGAAGTATGAAACAAGTAATAAAAATATTTATGTTGGCTTTAGTACTTATGCTTTTTTCTGTTATTTATATTTTATTTACTGGAAATACTCATAGTTTAGAATATTATATTGATAGTAGTAAAGATTATACTTTATCAGTTGAAAATGAATTTGGTGAAATAGAAATACTAGATGAAAAGAAAACAGATAATAAATATATAGTAAAAGTTAAAGCTAAAAAGCCAGGAAGAGTTTTTGTATCTTTAATTAATGATGATTTTCAAAAAATGGATATTTTATATATACATAAGAATTTAGTTATTACAAATAATAATTTTTTTGGTAAATCTAGAGGATCAGAAGTAATACCTATTTCAATAACTATATTTCTTTCTTATATATTATATATATTAATTAGAAAATATAATTATTATAAAAGAGAAAATTTATATCAATATAAAAATATAGCTTATTTAGGAATAATAATTTTTACAATTAATTTCTTATTAATTAATTTTATATCTATTTTTAATTATAGAGGAATAGATAATACTATACATAATGTTATTAATTCTAGTGGTACTTTTTCTTTCTTCTTATTTCCACTTGCATTAATTACCTTTATATTAGTTTCGATTAGTAATCTTAATTTAATAAGAAAAGAAGGTTTTTCTTTTAAAAGATTATTGGGAGTAATATTAGGTTTATTTGTATGTGGATTAACTTTACTTCCTAATTACTTATATGAAGTTTTATTATATTCTCAAAAGATTAATATATATAATTTAAATAGTATTGGACCATATATATATGATTTTGTTGAAACTATGATATATATATCTATTGCTTATTTAGAGTGTATTTTAATAGGAACTATAATTTTAGCAATAAAATCTATAAAAAAGAAAATAACATATGATAAAGATTATGTAATTATATTAGGTTGTAAGATTAAAAAAGACGGTTCTTTAACTCCGTTACTTAAGGGTAGAGTAGATAGAGCTCTTAAATTTAGAAAAGAACAATTAGAAAGTACAAATAAAGATTTAATATTTATTCCATCAGGTGGTAAAGGTAATGATGAAATAATTTCAGAAGCTGAAGCTATAAGAAATTATTTAAAAGATCAAGGAATAAAAGATAAGAATATTATTATTGAAAATAAATCTAAAAATACTTATGAAAATATAAAATTTTCTAATAAACTTATTAAAAAGAAGAATGCTAAAATAATATTTTCTACTACTAATTATCATGTTCTAAGAGCGGGTCTAATAGCTACTGAACAAGGAATATTGATGGAAGGAATTGGTTCTAAAACTAAAGCTTATTTTTGGATAAATGCATTTATAAGAGAATTTATTGGTACTTTATATACAGAAAGAAAAAAACATATAATTATATTTATTCTAATAGCATTATTACTTTTAATTATGATTTATATTACATATATATCTAATAATATATAAGCAGAAATATAATTCTGCTTTTTATGTTATAATCTAATTATTCGAAGGAGTCTTATATGAAAGATAAATTAGGTATGAGAATAGGAGAATCATTTTTTTGTATTGGTTATTTATTATTTGCTTTTATTTCCAGTATTATATTTTTATTAAATGGATCTCATATATTTATTATATATGGTATTATGACTTTAATACTTGCTTTAGGAGACTCTTTTCATTTGGTTCCTAGAGTTATAAAGAATATTAAAGGAAAGTCAAAAAAAATTGAATTTTGGATGAATTTAGGACTTATAATAACATCTATTACTATGACTATCTTTTATATTTTATTATTTTATATATGGAAAATATTATATGAAAAAGAAGTATTATTAATTATTACTATAATTATATGGATTACTACTATATCTAGAATAATTATATGTTTACTTCCACAAAATAAATGGTTTACTGGAGGTAATAAGAAACTATCATTAATAAGAAATATTATATTTTTAACAACTGGTTTAATCGAAGTAATATTATTTATTTTTTTAGGTAATAGTTATGGTATTACAATGGGAATATGTATACTACTTAGTTTTGTTTTTTATTTACCAGTTACAATATATGGAAAAGAAAAACCTATAGTAGGTATGTTAATGATACCTAAAACTATTATGTATATAATTATTATAAGTTTAGGATTATCTTTTTTGTGATATAAAATTAAGGGGTGATTACATCTATGAAAAAGAAAAACATAATTATATTGTTAGTTATATCTATAGTATGTATTATATTTGTTTATCATGATTATTTTTTATATAAAACTCCAATTGTAAAAGTTACAAATATAGACAATAAGATAGAAAAAATAGAGTCTAATAAAGAAAAACATTATATTCAAAATATTACTGGTACTATAATGAACGGTAAATATAAAGGTAATAAAATCGGAATGGTTAATCATTATTCAACTTCTCTTATTTATGGAGATAAAATTGAAAAGAATTCAGATGTTTTTGTAAAACTTACAAGTGATGGAAATAAAATATCTAGTATAGAATCGATAAAAAGAGATAAATATATTGTTATTTTATTTGTTATATTTATAGATTTAATAATTCTTATCGCTGGAAAGAAAGGAATAAAAACTTTAGTTAGTTTCTTTTCTAATGTAGCAATAACTATCTTTGCAATAGTTTTATTCAATAATAATTATGAGAAAATAAATATTTTATTATTATATTTAATTATATCTATTATATTTATAGTTTTATCTCTATTTATAACTAATGGTAAAAGTAAAAAGACTTTATCTGCGATTATATCATCGATTGTAGCTTTACTATTATCTTTTAGTCTTTCTTTTATTTTAGTAAAAATATTTGGTAAAACATTAAATATCTGGGGAATGGAGTATATAGATGTAGTACATGATTATCATAATTTCTTTTATGTATGTATATTATTATGTGGTTTAGGTGCCATTATGGATATAGCTATTACAATATCTTCTTCTTTAAATGAATTAATAGAAAAGAATGCAAAAATAAGTAAAAAAGATTTATTAAAATCTGGAAAAGTAATATCTAAAGATATAGTAGGAACTATGATTAATGTAATGTTATTTACTTGTTATACTTCGGTTATACCTACAGTTTTATTAGCTATAAAAAATAATATGCCTGTAGCTACTGCATTAAATTTCTATGCAGATTTAGAATTAACTATAGTTTTATGTAACTGTGTAGGTATTGCACTTACAATTCCAGTTTCTTTATATATATCTATCTTGATTTTAAATAATAGAAAGGTAGTGAAGAAATAATGAATAAAATATTATGGATAATATTATTTTTCTTACTACTTTTGATAGGTAAAAGTAGAGGAGTAAAGACTTTCTTTTCATTCTTGTTAAGTATGATATTAATAATTATATATATTATATTAATGGGACTTGGATTGAATGCAATTATATTAGCTTTAATTATATGTATATTAGCTAGTATTATTTCTATTTTCTTTTTAAATGGATATAGTAAAAAAACTATTTCTGCTTTTTTAGGAGTTATGGCTGTATTAGTAATTGTCTTTATCATATTATATATTATAGGTAATAGAGCTAGTATAGGAGGATTTGGAGATGAATCTTTAGAAACAATTGGAGCTTTTAGTTATGATATTAATTATAGTATGGTAAAAGTAATGATAGGTATGTATTTAGTAAGTGTTATAGGTACAATAATAGATACATCTATATCAGTATCATCTGCGATGAATGAAGTACTAGAAAATAATCCTAAAATAAAAAAAGATGAATTATATAAATCAGGTATGAATATTGGAGCAGATATTTTAAGTACTACGATTAATACTTTATATTTTGCTCTTATTAGTACTTTTATAGGATTCTTTATGTGGCATAGATTTATGTCTATAGAATTAATAATTAATTATAAAGTATTCGCACAAGATATTATATTATTATTGATTACTTTTATAGGATCTATTCTAATTATTCCAATTACTTCATATATTAGTTCAAGATTATTATTAAAGAAAAAATAAATCTTATATATGTTATAATATTAATGGAAGGTGAGATAATGAGAAAGAATATTAATGTTACTGAAGGAATTTTTCCAATGCCAGTATTAATGATTGCAACATATAACGAAGATGGATCAGTTGATGTAATGAATGCTGCATGGGGAACAATGTTTGAAAGAGATCAAGTAATTTTAAATTTAACTGAAACACATAAAACAGTGAAAAACATCAAAGAAAGAAAAGCATTTACAGTAAGTATTGCTGATAGTAAACATGTTAAAGAAGCTGATTATTTTGGAGTAGTATCTGGAAACAATACACCAAATAAGTTTGAGAAAAGTGGATTAACTACTACTAAATCAGAAAATGTTGATGCTCCGATCATAAATGAATTTCCATTATGTTTAGAATGTGAATTTATTGAATATAATGACTGTGGTGTTTTAGGTAAAGTAGTTAATACAACTGCTGATGAAAGCGTAATGGATGAAGATAAAGTAGATATTTCTAAAGTATCTGCAATTGCATTTGATCCTTATACTCATGGATATTATAAAGTAGAAGAAAGAGTAGGAAATGCTTTTAAAGATGGACTTGAATTAAAATAATCCTAATATTAAAAATTAAGAGAATCTAAAAGTTCTCTTTTTATATTATAATTATGAATAGGTGGTTGATTATGGATATAGAAAATGACATATTTAAAAGAACTAATGTTAATTTTAAACTGTTAGAAAAATATGGATTTAAAAAAGAAAATAATATATATATTATAGAAAAGAACTTTTTAAATGATGATTTCAAAGCTATTATTAGTATAAATAATAAAGGAGATATAACTGGTAAAGTAATTGATTTACAACTAAATGAAGAATATACAAATATAAGAACTAATATGACTGGAGAGTTTGTTAGTTCAGTTAGAGAAGCTTATAAATCTATTTTAATAGATATAAAAGAACATTGCTTTGAAACAAATTACTATATATATGATCAAACTAATAGAATTAATAAATATATTAAAGAAAAATATAATAATGAACCAGAATTTTTATGGGAAAAATTTCCAGGTTATGGAGTTTATAGAAATATAAATAATAATAAATGGTATGCTATTATAATGAACTTAGATTTATCTAAATTAGATAGTGGTTCAGGAGAAGTAGAAATAATTAATATTAAACTTGATGAAGAAAAAATAAAAGAATTGTTAAAAGAAAAAGGTTTTTATAAAGCTTATCATATGAGTAAGAAAGATTGGATATCAATTATATTAAATGATACTTTAAAAGATGAAGAAATAATTAATTTATTAGATGAATCATATGATTTAATAAGCGAACCAGAAGAATGGATAGTTCCTGCTAATCCTAAATATTATGACATTATAAATTGTTTTAATAACTCAAATGAATTAATATGGAAACAATCTAGTGATATTCATGTTAATGATATTATCTACTTATATGTGGCAGAACCATATTCTAAAATAATGTATAAATGTATAGCAATAGAGGTAAATATACCATACGATTACAAAGATAAAAATGTATCGATGAAGAAAGTTATGAAATTAAAATTACTAAAAAGATTAGATAATAAAAATTATACTTTTGAATATTTAAATAATTTAGGAATTAAAGCTATTAGAGGTCCAAGAAAGATCACTAAAGATATAAGTAAAAAGTTAAATTAAGTAATTAAAATTCATTTTAAAATAATAT
>CACYBN010000092.1 GCA_902772675.1 uncultured Erysipelotrichaceae bacterium | reverse complement strand
GAGGATAAAACTATTAATAATATGTTATGGATTAATCAATATAATGGCTCTAATTATTTATATGAAAATCTATAATTATATAGTGAGTTTTGCATTTTAATAAGATTTGTGTTATAATTAAGCTGCGTTGATGAGGAAAAGTAATCATTTTATTTATTCGAGTGAGTTAGGTATAGTGTGAACTAATAATAAAGAATGATGAAAGAACACCTCGGAGCTAACTACCGAAAGGGAAACTGAGTAGACTAGTTCGGACATGCAATCCGTTATCATATTGCTAGGTTTGTTAGAACTGAAGAAAGAGATTACTGTAATAACAAACTGTTTATATTTATATAAATAGTTTTTTTTTAGTAATAAACTAAGGTGGCACCGCGGATACCCGTATTCGTCCTTATTGTAGGATGATACGGGTATTTTTATTTTAGGAGGGTGAAACTATGAAATATTTTAAAGAAAGAGAAAATGAAGTATTAATAAGTGATTATGCTAAAGAATTAGATAAAAGTAGTTATTTTTATGAACAAGAATCATATTATAGTTCTTTATTAATTGATACTATTGGGGATCAATATTTACCAAAATCAATTATTGAGGCATTTACTAGTTTCTATCATTCATTTGGTGGAAGATATAGTGTTAGATCAGATAAAGAAACAATCGAAGGTGTTCTATCTATTTATAGAAAACATCCAACTTTATCTAAAAGTGCAGTTGATAGATTAGGTTTTATCTATATCAAAGATTTATTTGAATTATATGATTTAGAATCAGTTTTAGATAAATTAATTAGTGTATTTGGAGAAACAGATGAAGCTTTTAATTTATTTATGAAATATACAGATTCTAAAGCTGAAGAATTACAAAAAGAATATGAAGAAAAAATAAAAGTATTTGATTCTTATACTGGTTATAGTGAAAATTATATTTCATATTTAAAAGGATTAGTTTTAAGAGAACATTTAGATATAGATAAAGTTATTGAATCAATTCCAACTACAGAATTAGTAAAAAAAGATGAGGAACATTTAAATGAATTATCTATTAGAACTAGAATTTTTATGGGAGTTTGTTTTCCTATATCATATGAGTTAACTAGATTAAGTGCTAAAGGTGAAGATATTAGTGAAATTCCTAGATTGGCATATCATATTAGTACTACAGGTGAAACAGTAGATGCTACTTTTACTATTAAAGGTTTTAAAGAATCGATTAGACAAAAAACAAAAGAAATTAAATAAAAGAGATATTTCCTACAGATATCTTATTTATGAAAAATAAAATAAGAAAGAAGGATTATTATGAAAAAAGAAATAAGTTATTTAGAAAGATTAGAATTAATAAGTGAGTGTAAAGAAAAATTTGAAAAGTATTTAAAGAAAGAATTAGATTTAATAAAAGTTGAATGTCCATTATTTGTAAAATCTTCTAGTGGATTACAAGATACTTTAACAGGAGTAGAAAAGGCTATTAGTTTTGAAAAAGGTAGTGAGAGATTTGAAATAGTTCACAGCTTAGCAAAATGGAAAAGAAGTGCTTTAGGTAAATATGGTTTTCCTGTTCATAAAGGACTACTTACAGAAATGAGAGCAATTAGAAAAGATGAAGAAGTAGATGAATTGCATTCTTTATATGTAGAACAATGGGATTGGGAAAAAGTAATTACTAAAGAAGATAGAACTACTGATTATTTAAAAAAGATAGTTAAATCTATTTATAAATCGATTAAGAAGACTGAAGTAGATTTATCTTCTAAAGGAGTAAAAATTGATTTAGCTGATAAAGTTTATTTTATAGATTCTCAGGAACTAGAAGATATGTATCCAGATAAGACTCCAAAAGAAAGAGAAGAATTAATAGTTAAAGAATATAAAACAGTATTTATTATGCGTATAGGTGGTAAGTTAAAAAGTGGTATTCCACATGATTTAAGAAGTCCTGACTATGACGATTGGGAGTTAGATGGTGATTTATTAGTTTATAGTAGTACTCTTGATAAAGCTGTTGAAATTAGTTCAATGGGTATTAGAGTAGATGAAGATAGTTTATATAAGCAATTAGAATTAAGTGATTCTCTAGAAAGATTAGAACTTCCTTTTCATAAAGGAATTATGGAACATAAAATACCTTTAACTATAGGAGGGGGTATTGGTATTTCAAGAATATTAATGCTTTTATTAGATACTGATCATATTGCATGTGTACAAGCTTCAGCTTGGGATAAAGATACACTTAAAATATTAAAAACAAAAAAAATATTATAATATAAAAAAGGACTATAATTAGTCTTTTTTTTTTGTTATAATCATAATAGAGAAACTAGGAGTTGGCTATTATGAAATTATATTTAGTAGATAACGAAAAATTAAATACATTTGATTTGCCTGAGAAAGTAACTGGATCATATCTATTTTCTTTTAAAGGAAATAATAATAGAGAAAATGCTATTAATATAGATTCTTCAGATAATGGATGGATTGTAAAAAGTAATGGTAGTGTAAATATAATTAATAATAAAGCCATTAGTCCTACAGTTATCTTAAAAGATTATTTAGAATTACATTTACAATTATTAGGAGAAAAAACAGGAAGATTATTATATACTTTGCCAACTAATGATAAAAATACTGTTAGTTATTCTGCTCAAGGAGCTACTGCAATAACTATAGGTAAAGCTCCTAGTTGTAATATTAACTATAATAATCCAAATGTATTACCTGCTCATTTAAATATTTCTCAATCAGGTAATGATTGGTATGTAGTACCAGCTAAAGAAGAAAATGCTTTAGCATATTTAAATAACAAAAGAATTAAAATGGCTACTAAGATATATACTGGTGATATTATTTTTATTTTTGGTATGAAAATCATATGGATGAAAGAATTCTTTGTTATTAATAATCCAAATGGAAATGTAAAAGTAGCTGGGTTAAATCCATATATAGATAATAATGTTTTAGATAATACTAAATATACTCCAGTATCTGAAGATGAGAGTGCTATAGAATTATATACAGATAATGACTATTTTTCTCATACTCCAAGACTTAGAACAGTAGTAGAACCAAAAGTAGTTGAAATTGATTCACCTCCTGGAAATCAAGATCCTGATAATGATATGCCTTTCTTGTTATCTATTGCTACTGGTATTACTATGGCAGCTTCAGCATGTTATATGATGTATAATGCTATATCACAATTAACAGCTGGAAAAATAGATAAATTCAGAGGTTACTTTATGATCATGATGGCTGTTCTAATGCTATTTGGATCATTAGTTTTACCAAGGATTACTAAAAGATGGCAAAAAAATAGGAAAAGAGAAAGAGAAAGATATCGTCAAGTTAAATATAGTGATTATTTAAGTAAAAAAGAAAAAGAAATATCTCAAGAAAATTCAAGAGAAAGTCAAATTATTACTGAGAATAATCCTCCACTTAAAGATGTTGCTGATTTATTAAAAAATAACAATAGATTAGTTTGGAGTAGAGAAATAAAAGAAGAAGATTTCTTGAAAGTTAGATTGGGAATAGGTACATTTCCTTCAGAAGTAGATATAAAAGCACCACGAGAAGGATTTACTTTAGATGAAGATAATTTATTAAATATGGCATCTACAGTACCAGAAAAATATAAAATGTTAAATGATGTTCCTGTTACTTTTTCTTTAGTAGAAAATAATATCTGCTCATTTATATTTGAATGTGGATTTAAAGATGATTTTTTAAATGGTTTATTACTTCAAATATTTACATATCACAGTGCTTTAGATTTAAAAATAGTATTATTTACTAATGAAGAGAATGCACAAAAGTGGGATTATGTAAAAAAACTACCACACGTTTGGGATGAAGAGCATTTAGTTAGATACTTTTCTACTAGTACAGAAGATTCCAAAGTTGTTTTAACTGAACTTGAAAAAGAATTTACTAGACGTGAAGAAACTTTTAGAGCTAAAAATGTTGGAGACGCAATTCAAGAAGATAGAAGCGTTGATAAAGAATTACCTTATACTAAATATGATACATATTACTTGATAATAACAGATGATTATAAGATTATAAAAGATTCTAGTTTTGCAAACAAATTTTTCCAAGAAAATGTTAATTTAGGTTTTTCGTTAATGATGATAAGTGATTCAATGAGAAATTTACCACAAGAATGTAATACTTTTGTTCAAATATATGATAAAGAAAGTGGTATCTTTAACAAAGAATTAACTACTCAATCATTGATTAAATTTAAAGCTGATTATGATCCTACTATTAATATGGAACAATTAGCAATATTAACTTCTAATATTCCAATAAAGAGTAG
>CACYBN010000091.1 GCA_902772675.1 uncultured Erysipelotrichaceae bacterium | reverse complement strand
TCTACAAATTGAAACATACTTAGTAGTAATACACTCAATAATAATATTTTCTTCTTCATGTGTCTTCACCTATTTTATATTTTACCATAGATGAAAAAAATCTACACTTTTTTTGTGTAGACTTTTATTAATTTAACATAAATTTTTATCTTTTCCTCTTCTTATTGCTCCTCCAATACTTCTTCCTATTTCTAAAAGAATTTTTGCTGCAGTTGAAAAAGCACTAATTAATCCACCAGTTATAGAAATACTTCCTCCATTAATCATATATAACTGATCATCATTTTTTATTTCTCTCATGTAACCTCCTAATTACAAGCTGGTGGTCTTACATACCCATCTATTATTCCTACAAGTGTAATAATACCAGCTCCTATTCCTACTATTGTCCATGGCCCAAAACCACCATTTATATTTTGTAATTCATTTAATTCTAATTCCTTCATAACTACCTCCATATTGTTTTGAATAAATATTCAATCAAAGAAGAAGAATCAGTTATTATCTTTAAATCAAAAGTTTCTCCTTCCACTATATCCTTTTTATCAATAGATAACTTTACTAATTTATAATATAGACCATTATCAAATATATTATCTTTAGATACTTCTATAACTTTGTAAGCAAACATTTCTTTCTCTATTTTTATATTTTCATTTTCTATTATTTTTTTTATTTTAGAATTCTCTACATATATATTTATATAATTATCTTTTACTTCTCCTTTGAATGAATAATATTCATAATATTTAAAATTAAAATTAATAAACAAAAAAACTATAATTATAAAAAATAGAATAACTAGCCAAATCCAATATAAATTATTAACATTTCTCTTATTATATAAGATATAATCATTTATACTTATCAACTAATAACACCATCCTTTAAAATAAGATGCTTATCATATAAATCAGAATTATCTAATCTATGTGATATAACTAAAAAAGTCTTATCTTTATATTTAGAAAAAATATTTTTTAATATTATTCTTTCATTGTCTATATCTATTTGACTTAAGCTTTCATCAAATATATAAATCTCACTATTTTGTACTAAACTTCTTGCTAATACTATTCTTTGTCTTTCTCCACCCGATAAATTAAATCCATTTTCTTCAATAATAAAAGATGCTCCTAAAGGATTCTTATTCATAACATCTACTACTTTAGTAATATTACATATCTCTAGAAATTTATCATAATCTATATAATGATCGATAGTCACGTTTTCAAATAAAGATTCATTATATAGAATTTCATTTTGTGATACATAACTAATCTTACTTCTTAATTCCTTAGTATTAAAATAATTTATATCTTTATTATCAAAAGAAATATGATTATTATCAACTTTGAAATATTTAAGTAATAATTTAACTAAAGTACTTTTACCAGAACCACTTTCTCCAGTTATAAGAACTTTTTCTCCTTTATTAATATCTAAATTAATATCAGATAATATATTGTTCCTATTATCATATGAATAACTCAAATCCTTTATTGAAATATTTCCTATAAAATCATTATTAGTATATTTATAGTCAATAGATAAATCTTCTTTTTTTATATTATATAGTTCATCTACTCGGCGAATTGATTCTTTAACTTTATTAAATTCAATATTAAAAGAAATTATATTTTTAATAGGATCTAAAAAATAAATAATTAAACTATTAAAAGTAATCAATTCACTTAATGTTATTCTTCCATCAAGAACTAATAAACTACCAAAAAGAAGAATTAAAAGTATTCCTATATAATCAATGAGATTCTTTAGTAAATCTTGAAAAATTATTATTTTATTATAATTAAAACTAATATTTAAATATTTATTATATTTATTTAAAAATCTATCTATTATTCTATCTTCAATCGAAAGACCTTTTATTGTATCAATACTATTTATAGATTCATATAAACAAGAATTAACTATAGCAGAATTCTCTTTAACCTTTTTTACATTCTTCTTAATAATGTAATTAAATAAATATGTTAGTATAAAATATAAAATTCCAATTAACATTGAGATAAAAGTCAGTTTGAAACTAATACTTATCAAGGAAAAAAAGACAAATATGACTAAAGTTAAATCTACAAATATAGTAACAAACAAATTACTTATCATATTTCTTACTTCACTTAAATCAGTTATTCTAGATATAACTTCTCCACTAGTTCTATTTTTATAATATAGATAAGGAAGTGAAACAATATGTTTAAAAATATCACTGATTAAAATATAGTCTAGTTCATGATTAACATAGTTTAGTAAATTATCTCTTATATAGTTATTAGTAGCTCTAATAATATTAAGAAATATCATAATATAAATTATAAATTTTAAGTTATCTTTAGAATTATTAGTAATAACATTATCTATAATAAACTGTAAGTTATATGACGTAATAATATTAATTATTACGCAAATGAATGAGAATAAAAATATAAAAGAAAAAATCTTTTTATATTTAGAAAGTAACAGTATAACACTTTCTAATAAGTTACTCTTTTCTTCGATGTTCGGAATAACTTTTGTTGGGGTAAATAATAAAAATGTATTTGTAGTTATTCCTAAAAATTCTGAATATGACATTAACCTTCTACCAATTGCTGGATCTGCTACTGTTAATATTTTCTTTTTTCTATCTAATTTATGTATTACTATAAAATGTCCTAAACTATTATCTACAATAACATGTGCTATACAAGGAAACATATTATCTTCTAAATCAAAAATACTACCACTAACAGCTTTAGACGAAAAACCTAACTCATTCATAGCATTTATCATCAATAAAGCATTTGTCCCATTTTTATTGGTTTTAGTTAATTCTCTTAAATATTCTAAACTGACATTACCACCATAAGTCCTAATAATAGTTAAAAGACAACTAACTCCACAATCAGATGGTCCTTCTTGCATAACACACTGATATTCTTTAAACAATTATTATCACCTCCTCAATCAATATCATTATGAAATAAAAAAAGATTTCCTCACAAAAATAAAAAAAAGATCAACCGAAGTTGATCTTAAAATATGAAATTATTTTTTCTTTTTTGGTTCTACTATAACTACATTATAGAAAATACCAGCAACTATTGCACCAACGATAGGAGCTAGTATAAATAACCAAACTTGTTCAAATGCAAGTCCACCTGTGAATAATGCTGGTCCAAAACTACGAGCTGGATTTACTGAAGTTCCAGTAAATGGAATACCCATAATATGAATTAAAGTTAAACTTAATCCAATTAATAGACCACTTACAGATGATAGTTCTTTTTTTGCAGAAATAACTAATACGCTTAAAACAAAAACAGCTGTTAAACATGCTTCAATAATAAAAGCTTTATACCAGATTGTTCCTAATGCACTTAAATCTCCAAATCCATTAGCTCCTAAAGCAGCATTACTATTAAATGCAACTACTAAGAAAGCTGCACCAATAATTCCACCAATAACTTGAGCAACAATGTATCTTACGCATTCAGAAACAGTCATTCTCTTGCTTACAACCATACCGATAGATATAGCAGGATTAATATGACATCCAGATATATCACCAATTGTATAAGCCATTACCATAACGGCTAAACCAAAAGCAAAAGCAATTGCTAATGTAGAATATGCTAGTGGAACAACTACACTACTATTAGTAAGTAATGTATTAATACCAACAGCACTACCACATCCAAAAATTACTAGAACCATAGTTCCAAAACATTCTGCAAAATATTTTCTAAAATTACTCATTTCATATCCTCCTTTATTAAATTATAACACAAACAAAAAAATAATAGATTAATCTTTACACTTTTATAAAATTTATTCTTTTTTTTTAAATAATAATAATATATAATTAAATTAAGATAGAAAGGGAATGAGAAAAATGAAAGATAAAATAGGTTATAATTGGAGAACAGAATTAGCAAACATTCTTGTAGCTTCATGGGTATTTGCTACAATTATTATTGTTTCTACTCTATTAGTTGTATCTAACTCAATTTCAGAAATTACTTTTAAACAAGGTTTAGACATTTACATGACTTTATTACCAATTTTCTTAATTATTTCTTTAATTTATAAATTTGGTAGTCTTGAATATGTTGAAAACAAAAGAAATGATGAAATTACAGAAAAAAGATCAGCTGCTGGTAAAAAAGCTGCTAATACTAGAAAAAGAAACGCTGCAAAGAAAACTACAAGTAAGAGAAAATAAACTAATTCTGATGAATTAGTTTTTTTTGAAAAAATTTTTTTACAATTTTTTATTGACATTATATTTTATTTTGATATAATTATAAATGTCTACTGATGCAGATGTAGTTTAATGGTAGAACCTCAGCCTTCCAAGCTGACTGCGTGGGTCCGATTCCCATCATCTGCTCC
>CACYBN010000090.1 GCA_902772675.1 uncultured Erysipelotrichaceae bacterium | reverse complement strand
TATCCTGCTTTTTTAATGGCTTCTACTATTAATTGAAGAGCTTCTTCATCATTAGATAAATTTGGAGCAAATCCACCTTCATCTCCTACTCCTGAAGCTAATCCTTTTTCTTTTAATACACTCTTTAATGTATGATATATTTCAGCACACCATCTTAATCCTTCAGTAAAGTTTGGAGCACCTACTGGCATTATCATAAATTCTTGAGAACTTACTGTATTATCAGCATGTTTTCCACCATTTAAGATATTCATCATAGGTACTGGTAAAGTTTTAGCATTACTTCCACCAATATAACGATATAATTCAATTCCTAATGATTCAGCTGCTGCTCTTGCTACTGCTAAAGATACACCTAAGGTTGCATTAGCACCTAATTTACCTTTATTTTCAGTACCATCTAATTCAATTAGTGTTCTGTCTATTTCTGTTTGATCATAAACATTCATACCAATTAAAGCAGGTTCAACTATTTCATTAACATTATTAACTGCTGTTAATACACCCTTTCCCATATATCTAGATTTATCACCATCTCTTAATTCAACTGCTTCAAAAGATCCAGTTGAAGCACCACTTGGAACCATAGCAACTCCTTTATATCCTCCTAAAGTTGTTACAGTTACTTGAATAGTAGGATTTCCTCTAGAATCAAGTATTTCTAAAGCTCTAACACTTTCAATTTCTAAATAATTATTACTCATATTTTAACCTCCTATATGTACAAAGATATTATAACAAATAAATATTTTTAATTACACAAAAAAAGATTAATTTCTTAATCTTTTTAATTCATATCAAGTTCTATTCCAATCGGACAATGATCACTACCAAATACATCACTATAAATACTAGGATTACTTACTTTAGAAATAATTGATTTAGATACTATAAAATAATCTATTCTCCATCCAACATTGTTTTCTCTAGCTTTACCCATATAACTCCACCATGAGAAAGCATCATCTTTATCAGGATTATAATATCTATATGTATCAATAAATCCACTATTTAATAAATCAGTAAACTTATTTCTTTCTTCATAAGTAAAACCAGCATTACCTATATTAGCCTTAGCATTTTTAATATCTATTTCTTCATGAGCAACATTAAAATCTCCACATACTACAACTGGTTTATTCTTCTCTAGTTCCTTTAAATAATTTTTTAAATCATCTTCCCATTTCATACGATAATCTAATCTAGATAAATCTCTTTTAACATTAGGAACATATTGATTTACTAAATAAAAATCTTCATATTCTAAAGTAATAACTCTACCTTCATGATCATGTTCATCTATTCCAATACCAAAACTTACATTTAATGGTTCAATATTAGTATAGATCATTGTACCTGAATAACCTTTTTTATCAGCAGGATTTAAATAAGAAAAATAATCCTTTCTCTTGAAATCTATTTGATCCTCTAAAGCTTTTACTTCTTGTAAACAATAAATATCTGCTTGTTCTTTATCGAAGAAATCTTCAAAACCTTTCTTTAGACAAGCACGAAAACCAGCTACATTCCAAGATATTATTTTCATAAAAACCTCCTACTTAACTATACTTTTAAAATATCCATTTTGGACAAATTTAGTTTCACTTACTACCATGAATATATCTTCATCATATTCTTTAACTATTTTCTCTACATCAGATAACTTCTTATCATCAATCTCCATAAATACTAGTAATTTACTATCATTTTTATAACCTTTTGCATTAGTAGTAGATACTGCATAACCAGCTTCTCTTAACTTGTCTACCAAAGCTATTTGAGTTCTTTTAATAGTAAGTCTAACATCTAATTTACCATGGATAAAGTTCTTAGCTATTATTCCTCCTATAAAAGTACCACATGCATAACCACCAGCATATGCAAATACTATAAATAAACTATGAGAATCACTTGATAAAGCATCTTTTACTACTAGAAACCAAATAAATACTTCTAAAAATCCTAGTATAGCAGAAATAACTGTTTTACCTCTAACCATCATTATAGTTTTAACTGTTCCCATAGATACATCTAAAATTCTTGCAAAAAATATTTCTATACAAAGTATAAATAAATCCATAACTCACCTCTTACTACTATAATAATTTTACTCTTACAATTCGAATGTTGCAACTACTAAAGAATGATCTGATAGTTCTGTTTTTATAGTATCATATTTAATTAATTTTATATTTTTACTATAGAAAATAGTATCTATACATGCATTAGATTCTTTTGAATACCATGTAATATCAGTATTACCTATTCTGTCTAAAACACTCTCTAATAATTTATATTCTTCTTTATTATTATCTTCATAAATATATTTATGTTCACCTATTTTTTCTATTCCTATATTAAAATCTCCCCCTACAATAATAACTTCATCATCTATATCTTTTATTATATCTAATAATTCTTTAATAGCATTTATTCTTTCTTCTTTATAAACAGATAAATGTAATGAAAATAGATTAATCTTTTTATCACTAACTAATATTTTTATATGAGAAATACCTCTTTTTTCATGTTCATCTAATACTTTAGTTAGATAGTTATTTTCATATATATATGGATATTTAGTAATAATACCATTTCCGTAAGATCCTCCGATTACATTAGGATAAAACTTCCCATCAAATTCATTATTAGTACCCATAAAATTATATATTAAATTAGATTCAGGAGATATGAGTTTTATCTCATCTATATTTCCACTTCTTGAAGTATTATTATCTAATTCTTGTAATAAACACACATCTAAATTTAAATCTTTAATAAATTTAGCTTGTCTATGAACATCAATAATTCCATCAGTTCCTTCTCCATGACAAATATTAAAAGTAGCTACTTTAAATCCAATCTTTTCATCTATAAAATTATTACACTCATCAAGTACTTTCTTAAGATTATCTTTTATATGTTTATTATTAAATATACTTATACATTTTTCATATAACTTTTCTAAATATCTATTATTTCTAATAATTTTAAAACTCTCTCTATAATTAATATCAAATATATAATCAAACCATGTCATTGTAAGATCAGCATTATTTTTAATTAACTTATAATCAACTTTTTCTCTTTTAAGAACTGCCTCTACTAGTTCATCATCAATATCTATTCCATCAAAGTCTTTATACCAAAAACAATCTTCTTTATCAAAAGCTAAAATTGTTCTATAAATATCTATTTTATCTGCATCTCTTATCAATTTACAAAAGACTAATTCTCTTTCTTTAATACCAGGATCTATTAAAGTTTTATTATGATAGAAAACACTTTTTTTAATAATTTCATCATAAGTATTATCATCTAAGAATTTAGTAATTAATCCATCATCATATAAAACTTCTAATCCTAATTTAGCATGATCTATTCCAGTATCTTTATCACTAAAAGTATTATATCTTTTTACTTGTTCAAATCTACCTATATCATGAAAATAACCAATTACTTGAGCAAGATCTACTTCTTCTTTAGATAAACCTAATTGTTCTGCGATCATCTTACAATTTTTAACTACATTTAAAATATGTTCTTTCTTTAATCTAACTCTTCCATTGGAAGAATCATAATTATCTACATACTTTAAAAACTCGCTTTCTACCCTTTTTAAATCTATCATAAACATCCCTCTATCCTAATAAAGTATATCATATAAAAAAGTAGATATTTAATCTACTTTACAATGTTTACACTAATAATAAATACATTTTTGTAATTAATCCTTCAGCAGTATCTAGTAATATAACTATATTATTCAATCTATAAGCATAAGCTCTACCTAAAATTGTTATTGAATACATTGTAGGATTTACAGGAACAAGACCTTTCTTTTTTAAAGTAGTCTCTATTGTTTCAGCTTTATCTCCTACTCTTACACCATAAATATGATATAAAGTGCTAGTAATTTCTATAATATTTAACTTTAAACTGCTTTTTGCTTTAGGATAATGATTATATACTAAACTATATCCATTAGCTTGAATAATAACATTTATAGAATTATCTATAACAACAACATCATTATTAAATTCATTTTTATTATATCTTTTTAATGGTTTTTCAGGTAAATAACTCTTCTTAACTAATTTTCTTAATTTTCCTATTAACATCTACTCATCCTCACTTAAATAATTAGAATAATGATTTTCTGTTATATTTTTATTTTCATCTACTACTATTTCATAAGTAATTGAATCTATTACATTTTTATCACTATCTACATAATCAAATGTTATTACACTAACTCCTTGACGTAATCCTTTTATTTCATAAATATCTTTTCCATCACAATTATTACCAGAACATCCTTTTTCATAAGTTCTTGTAATTGAAATAATACGATCATTAGAATTATTATAATTCCAACGATAACCTTTACTAGTATTAGTTTCTAATTCAATAGATAAATCATTTGTCTCTAATACTTTCTTTGGTGTTTTTATATTATTTACTAATAACAATTTCAAAACAAATAATATAAAACAAACAATTAGTAACACATATAAACCAGTAATTACCCTTTTATCTTCCATTTTATTCCTCCAAATTTATTACTTTTAACTTAGGCCACATTTCTTTCCAACGTTTAATCTTTTTTTCATAGATTTCACTATACATATTATCTTTTATTGGTCTAATAGTAAGTCCAAATAAATCATCTAATCCATATGGGGCATATACTTTTAAATCATCTTCTAATCTAACACCTATACAAGTAACTGTAGTACTCCAATTACTTATAGCGTCAAATACACTTGTATATGGATCTATTTCCTCTCCAAAATGATCTTTATACCACAAATGAACTCTTGCTTCATTTTTTATATCTAAATCAAATGGGAATTTAGATAATTTCTTTTTTATCTTTTTTATAATTTTATCTTCTGCTTCATAAGAAATATCACTATCAAAATATATTATGTCATAGTCTTTTATATTATTAGTTATATCATATCCATGTAAATAATTAAAGACTGTTTGATTAATTGATCCTGCTACTACATAACAATTATCAATATTTAATTCTTTTATTGCTTCTAGAACTTGTACTAAATATTTATTTAAAAAAAGTATTTCTTTTAAACATTTAACTTGTTCATCAATTGGTTTTTGATATCCATCTATCATATAATCACCATAAAAAGTATATCATAAAAAAAGATAGTATTAACTATCTTATTTAAAAAGATTACCGATCGCAGCTCCAATATTTCCGTCATCAATATTTATTTTTGTACTTACCATTTTTACAACGTCATTAATCTTATCTTCTGGTAAATCTACTCCTAAAACACTTTCAACTGCCTCTACTGGATTTGATTTAAACTTATTAGAAAAATCTTTATCATTTTTAACTTTATCTATAATTTTTTCTACTTCTTTCTTAATATCCATATTGCTACCTCCTATATATATTATCATTTATATTTAGATATATTGCAAATACATTTATCATATTCTAATATTTTAAAATTATCTATTAGATGACTTCTTGCTCCAGGCTTTTTAACTACTTCACTAGATACCAATGATGCTTCTTTATGTATTCCTTCTATATCTATATTACCATTTAAATAATTTTTTATAACTACAGAAAAATAACTATCACCAGCTCCTTCTGTATATTTAGAATCAATAATATTATCTTCATCCATATGAGTTAATTTATTATTATATAAATAATCTACTCCATGAATACCATTCGTTATAATTAATAATTCAGTATTTATTCTATTAAATAAATCTAATTTAGTAATATTATATTTTTCATTTAAATAATCATATACTCTATGATTCATATTTATAAGATTACATCTACTAAATAGAAGTAATATTTCATCTAAAGATTTATTCTCAATACTTATAGGATATCCTATATCTAAAAATACTTTATTACTTACTTTATTCATTATTTCAATATTATTATCTTCTAAACTATCTATTAGTAAAATATCATCTTCTTGAATTAAATTATAATCTATATTATTTCCTTCATAATTAACTTTTTTATTACAGAAAGGACATCTTCTAGTAGCTTCTCCTTCTTTTATTAACATTCTATGTGTATCATTATCAATAACTTTTACATAAGTATCTACTCCACATTTTTTTAAAGATTTTATACCTATCTTTCCATTAATATCATTTCCACAATAACCTATAAAACAACAATCAAAATATTTAGCTAAATTACATAATATATTCTGATTACTTTTACCACCGCTAACAGTATTATTATCTAAATAAATATCAATATAAATATTACCAAAACCAACTATTCTCATTAAATATCACCTTCATAATAATATAATACTTTTGTAGATGGAGAATGATCTACTCTAGATAAATATTTATTTATTTTTAATTCAATATCTCTACATAGCAACATACTTATATATGTTAAATAATAATCATTAATTATCAAATCTTCATATTTAAAATCTATTATAAGAATATTATCATGATATTTTTTTATTTCTTTTATAAGTACTTTATCTAATTCATTATTTATTCTCCTTTTCAATTCTTCCTAATTGTCTATCTATTTTATATTTCATAATTCTTTCTATATCTTTATCTTCTATTCCATAGTAATATTGAAATTGCTTTAACATTAC
>CACYBN010000089.1 GCA_902772675.1 uncultured Erysipelotrichaceae bacterium | reverse complement strand
CTTGTATGAATATGTTTGGTTATAGTTTTAAAATAGGTACAATTATTAATGAAGAGAAAAGAAATGATATTCAAAATAATATTCAAAATAATTTAAATACTGCGATTGAAGAAGCTCATGAAAATGAAGTTAAAGAGTTTGAAAGAAGAGAACAAATTAAAGAAGAGAAGAGAAAAAGAGAAGAAAAAGTAAAATTAGAAAAAAGTATTTCTGATGAAACTACTCTTAAAGGTAGAGCTATAGTAGATAAAGCAACTCCAATTAAAAATTTGATAACTGAGGAAGATTCTGTAAGTATTGAAGGAGAAATCTTTGGAGTAGAGACTTTTGAACCAGCTTCTCACGAGTTTAAGATAATTACATTAAAAGTAACTGATTATACTGATTCAATTCAAGCTAAGTTATTTTTAAGAGATGAAGAAGAATTTAATAATATAATTAAAAAATTAAAAGCAGGTACATGGGTAAAATTAAGAGGATATACTAAAGTAGATAGATATTCTCAAAATGAATTAGTATTAAATCTAAGAGATATTAATACTATTACTAAAGAAAAAGAAAAGAGAGTAGATACTGCAGAAGTAAAAAGAGTTGAATTACATGCTCATACAAAAATGAGTGATATGGATGCAGTTTGTGATGAAGTAGATTTAGTTAAACAAGCTGAAAAATGGGGACATCCTGGTATAGCAATTACAGATCATGATTGTTGTCAATCTTTTCCACATGTATTTGGGGAAATTACTAAGTTTAATAAAGGTTTAGATGCTCCAGTAAAAGAAGCAAAAGCTGCTGTTAAAAATATAGAAGAACAATTAGAAATAGTAAATGAAGAAGGAAGAGAATCTGTTTTAAAAGATTTAGAACAAGCTAAAAAAGAACTTGATGAAGCAATTGAAAAAAGAAAGAATACTCCTAACTTTAAGGGCCTTTATGGTTGTGAGTTAGAGATGAGTGAGGATTACTTAAATGTTGTATATAATTCAAGAGAAGAGAATTTAGATGATGCTACATTTGTTGTATTCGATACTGAAACAACTGGTTTTAATGCTGGTCTAAATGATCAAATGATAGAAATTGGTGCAGTTAAGGTTAAAAATGGAGTAATTATTGATGAAAGATTTGATGAATTAATTAATCCAGGAAGACATATTGATCCTGTAATTACTAACTTAACTGGTATATCTGATTTTAAAGTAAAAGATGCTGATAATGAAGAAAATGTTACTCGTAGATTTAAAGAATTTATTGGTGATGGTATTTTGGTAGCTCATAATGCTAAATTCGATAAATCTATGTTAGATATGGCATATTTAAAATATGGTTTAGGTGAATTAACAAATCCAATTGTAGATACATTAATGTTATCTAGAGTAATTAATAAAGATTTAAAGAGACATAGTTTATCTGCTTTAACTAAATTTTATAAAATTCAAATGGATGAAGTTGATGATGAAGATGAAGAAAATGAAAATGGAGAATCAGTTGTAATAGAAGAAGATAATGATTTTTCAAATGATTTTTCTGGTATAAAAACTATTAAAGTTAATGGTAATTTAGCTTTTAGTAATGAAGACAATAAATTATATCAAGTAGAATTTGAAGAAGAAACTGAAGTAGATATCGAAGTTGAATATATTGATGATAGTATTACTTCAATAGCTGGATTTGGATCTAGAAATACTAATATTAAACCGGGTAAGAATAATTTAGAAATTAAATATGTACAAGATGATATTGAAAAAATGGTAACAATTACTGTTAATAAAGTAAGATCTCACCATAGAGCAGATTACGATGCTGAGAAAACTGCAGAAATGTTTATAAAAATGCTTGGTGGTATTAAAGATATTAAGAATTTAAGTGAACTTAGTGATGTTTCTTTCTTGTGTGAAAAAGCTGGACAAACACTTAATCCATTAGAAACAGAGTATGATAATATTCCACATAAGACAGTAGCAGAAAAAGTAATTAATGATAATAGTAGAGCAATGCATATTAATTTAATTGCTAAGAATAAAGTTGGTTTAAAGAATTTATTTAAAGTTATTAGTTATGCTAATACTGGATTCTTATTAAAATATGCAAGAATTCCTAGAAGAATCTTATTAGAGAATAAAGAAGGTTTATTATTTGGTTCTTCATGTGAAAATGGAGAAATATTTGATATAGCTCTTACTAGAAGTGAAGATGATTTAAAAAGAGCAATGGAATTCTATGATTATATTGAAGTTCAACCACCTACTAATTACTTATATTTAATTAGAAATAGGGATGTTAATTCAATAGATGAAATCTATCAAGTTATTAAAAAAATAATTAAATGTGCTAAAGAAATTGGAAAATTAGTATGTGCTACTGGTGATGTTCACAATATTAATAAAGAAGATTTAATATATAGAGAGATAATTGTTAATCAATCATCTCCATCAAAAGGTAGACATCCATTAGCTAGATATTTGAGTAGAAAAGGTATGGCTCCTAGTAATATGGAGTTATTTGAAAAAATAAAAAATAGATCTAAAAATGAATATGGAACTGAATTATCTTCAGTTGAAGAAAAAGTATTAAAAATAATTATAGCTTTATCAGAATATAAAAGTATTAAAATTACTAGAGAAAATATTTTAGAGATATATGTTCCTGATGCATATGAAGAAATGTTTAAAAAGAGTAAAACTGGTGAAGAAAAGAAAGAAGCAATTAATAGTGCTCTTCGTAAATTTGAATCTCATGGATTTATTAAATCTAAATATTTAGCAGAAGAAGGAATAGAAATATATTTATTAAAAGATGAATGTTTGCCTGGTAATTTAGGAGAAGAACCATCTATTCCAAATCAATATTTTAGAACTACAAATGAGATGCTAGAAGAATTTTCTTTTTTAGATTCTGATTTAGCCTATGAAATAGTAGTTACTAATACTAGAAAAATATTAGATCTAGTAGAAGAAATAGAAGTAATAGATTATCCAGATGTACCATATTCTCCAATAATTGAAAATTCTCAACAAATAGTTACTGATATGGTATATGAAAAATGTGAAAGTATTTATGGTAGTCCTTTACCTAAAAATATAGAAGAACGTTTATCAAAAGAATTATATGGAGATATAGTATTTGAATGTTTAAAAAGATTATTTAAAGAAAAATATCCAGATAAAGAAGAAAAAGATTATGAAGATGAATTATATGAAAGACTTAATAAAGAAATAAAATCTGGTTATGATAATATATTAAATTTAATAAGGGAAGATGTTAGAAAACAAAATCCTGAAATAGAAGATCCTGAAGAAGTAGAAAAGAAAATGAAGAAATCATTAGGTGGAGTAATAGGTGGAGGATTTGATGTTATTTATTTAATTGCTCAAAAACTTGTTAAACACTCAAATGATGATGGATATTTAGTTGGTTCAAGAGGATCAGTTGGATCTAGTTTTGTTGCTACTATGATGGGTATAACTGAAGTAAATCCATTAGCAGCTCATTATGTTTGTCCAAATTGTAAAAAGTCTATTTTTGATGATGAAGACGGTAATAGTTTAGGAGCTACTTATTCAAGTGGATTTGATTTACCTGATAAGAAATGTCCAGAGTGTGGAACTAATATGAGTAAGAATGGACAAGACATGCCATTTGCTACTTTCTTAGGATTTAATGCTGATAAAGTTCCTGATATCGATTTGAATTTCTCTGGTGATAATCAAGCTAGTGCTCATGAATATACTAAAGAATTGTTTGGTACAGATAATGTATATCGTGCTGGTACTATTGGTACAGTCGCAGATAAAACAGCTTATGGATTTGTTCAAGGATATGAGGAATCTAAAGAATTTGATAAATTGAAAACTCTTATGAATGCTTATGGTTTAAAACCACCTTCTAAAGATGAATTAAAGAAAAAGGGACTTATTAAAAGTAGAATTAGAACTTGTGAAACAGAAAGAATTTCTATTGGATGTACTGGTGTAAAAAGAACTACTGGACAACATCCAGGTGGTATAGTTGTTGTTCCAAGCTATAGAGATGTATTTGATTTTACTCCATTCCAATATCCAGCAAATGATAATACTGTTCCATGGAGAACAACTCACTTTGATTATCATGCAATCGATCAAGATTTATTAAAACTAGACATTCTAGGACACGATGATCCTACGGTATTAAGATTATTACAAGATTTATCTAAAGAACAAATAAAGAATGGTGCAGATCCAAAAGATTTTCCAATTAATTCTAATGGAGAAGTAGATGTTACTTGTGTACCACTTGATGATAAAGAGACTATGCAAATATTCTCATCTCCTAAAAGTTTGGGAGTTACTGAAGAAGATATTTTATGTCCAACAGGTACTTTAGGTGTTCCTGAATTTGGTACTAAGTTTGTTATTCAAATGTTAGTAGATACTAAACCATCTACTTTTGCAGAGCTTATTAAAATATCTGGATTATCTCATGGTACTGATGTATGGTTAGGAAATGCTCAAGATTTAATTGCAAATAAAGTTGTTCCTTTTAAAGAAGTTATTGGATGTCGTGATGATATCATGGTTTATTTAATGTATCATGGTGTTGTTCCAATAAAAGCATTTAAAATAATGGAATTTGTACGTAAAGGTAAAGCTAGTAAAGAAGTAGATACATGGCTTAACTGGAAACAAGTAATGTTAGATGCTAATATTGAACCTTGGTTTATAGATTCGTGTCAAAAGATTAAATACATGTTCCCTAAAGCTCACGCTGCTGCATATGTAACAAGTGCATTTAGAATTGCTTGGTTTAAAGTACATCATCCAATTTTATACTATGCAGCATATTTATCAATTAGATGTGATGCTTTTGATATAGATGCAATGGTAAGAGGATATGATGGTATTAAAAATAAACTTTTAGAAATTGATGAAAAAGGTTCACAAGCTACTAATAAAGAAACTAATACTTATGGAGTATTACAAGTATGTCTAGAAGCAGCAGCTCGTGGTATTAAATTTAAAAATGTTGATATTAATAAATCAGATGGTAAGTATTTTAAAATAGATGATGATGGTAAGAGTTTAATTATTCCATTTAGAGCAATGGATGGATTAGGAGAGAATGTTGCTAATGGAATAGTTGAAGAAAGAGAAAAGAATCCATTTATAAGTAGAGAAGATTTACAAAAAAGAGGTCATGTATCTAAAACTTTAATGGATAATATGGAAAAAATGGGAATATTAGATGATCTATCTGATAGTAATCAGTTATCTCTATTTTAATTGAAGAAATGTCAATAATATGTTAATATATATGAGAAAGAGGTGTTAGCGGTGGATAGAATGATCGAACTAGCAACTTATGACGATAGTGAGTATGGATTAGTTACTCAATTTATAACCGAAAAAAGAGATGTTATATTTTTTAGACAAGAAATAGTAAACGGGATGAAACAATATTATGCTTTAGATGAAAACTCAAATAGAGTATTAATAAATAAGTATTTTAGTTTTGGTGGGTGATTGTGATGATAGAAACTGAAGAATTTATAAGACAAATTAAAACTTTAAATGAAGAAATAGCTTCAAGACCATTTGATGAGATTGTATCAGAAGAACTACTAGAAGATATTAATAAAGAATTTGATTTATTAAGAAGATTAGAAGCAACTCAAGCAAGAATTGCAACTGGAGAATTAGCTCCAGTAAATGATGATGCTTTAGCTAATATGAAAAGTTTGGATACTGTTTTAAAAAATGATTGGGTTATTAGTTCTTTTAGTGAAATAATATCCTATTTATTAACTAAACCTTTAGAAGAAAGAACTGAAATATTAAATGGATTTATGGAAAGATATCCAATATTATCTATGGTTGATAGATTTGTAATAAGAGATATTGATGAAGTTTATTTAACAG
>CACYBN010000088.1 GCA_902772675.1 uncultured Erysipelotrichaceae bacterium | reverse complement strand
TTTCGATTAGGATAGTAACTACCAATTCGAAATGGCGAATTGGTCGCTAGTATCACACTAGCCAACCCCTTTTTATTCTTTTTTATGAAGTAGTCCTTCAGGGGGGACTACTTCTTTTTTTGTGTAAAAATATCGAAAAACTTCTTAGAACTTGATAGATATTGGTATTTTTGATAAAATTCTCTTTGTGAGGTAATCATTATGAAGACACTTAATATTGGATTAGACGTTGGAAGTACTACTGTTAAAGTAGTAGTTATGGACAATAAAAATAATGTTTTATATAAAGACTATCAAAGACATTTTTCTGATACTAAAAAAACTATTAAAGAATTACTTAATAAAGTAGTAGATGATTATGGAAAAGATAGTAAATTTACTATGACTTTTACAGGAAGTGGAGCTATAGCTCTTGCTAAGTTTTTAGATGTAAATTTTGTACAAGAAGTTATTGCATGTAAGAATGCTATTAAAGAGTATGCACCTGCTACTGATGTAGCTATAGAATTAGGTGGAGAAGATGCTAAAATCATTTATTTCGATCAAACTATTGAACAAAGAATGAATGGTTCTTGTGCTGGTGGTACTGGAGCTTTCTTAGATCAAATGGCAGTATTATTAAATACTACTACTGAAGGATTAAATGAATTAGCAAAAGATGGAAAAACTATATATCCAATTGCTTCTCGTTGTGGAGTATTTGCTAAAACAGATATTCAACCTCTACTTAATGAAGGAGCTAAAAGAGAAGATGTAGCTTTATCTATTATGCAAGCTGTAGTTAATCAAACTATAAGTGGACTTGCTTGTGGTAAACCTATTAAAGGTAATGTTATCTTTTTAGGAGGACCTCTTAATTATCTTTCTATGTTAAAGGTACGTTTTATAGAAACATTAGGTTTAAAAGAAGAAGAAGTTATTACTCCAGAAGATGCAAGAGTATTTGTATGTATTGGAGCAGTTTTAGATAAAGAAAAGAAAAAGACAATTACTATAGATGAATTAAAAGAAATAATAAAAAAATTAAATAAATTTAAAGAAACAGAATCAAATAATCTAGATGCTTTATTTAAAGATGAAAAAGATTATCAAAAATTTAAAAAGAGACATGCTAAATCTTCAGTTAGTAAAAGAGATTTAGATAGTTATACTGGAGATGTTTTCGTAGGAATAGATGCTGGAAGTACTACTGCTAAAGTAGTAGCTATAGATATAGATGGTAATTTATTATATGAAAACTATCGTAGTAATAAAGGAACTCCAGTTGATACAGTTAAAGATATGTTATTAGATTTATATTCTAAATTACCAGAAAAAACTGTTATACGTAGTAGTGGTTCAACTGGATATGGAGAATTATTAATTAAAACAGCATTCAATCTTGATATCAGTGAAATTGAAACAATGGCTCACTATGAAGCTGCTAATTATTTTTTGCCAGGCGTAGAAAGCATTATAGACATTGGTGGTCAAGATATGAAATATATTAAGATTAAAGATGGAGCAGTAGATTCAATTATGTTAAATGAAGCATGTTCTTCAGGATGTGGATCATTTATTGAAACTCTAGCTAAATCTCTTAATATGTCAGTATCAGAGTTTGTAGATCTAGCTGTTAAAGCAAAGAATCCTATAGATTTAGGATCCCGTTGTACAGTATTTATGAATAGTAAAATTAAACAAACTCAAAAAGAAGGAAGACCTCTAGGAGATATCTTCGCAGGACTTTCTTATTCTGTAATAAGAAATGCTATTCAAAAAGTTATGAAAATAAGAGATGTATCTACTTTAGGAAATAAAATAGTAGTACAAGGTGGTACTTTCTTGAATGATGCAGTTTTACGTGCATTCGAACATATTACTGGTAAAGAAGTAGTAAGACCTGATATAGCTGGATTAATGGGTGCTTATGGAGTTGCTTTAATTGCTCTTGATAACTTTAAACAATATGAAGATCAAGATGTAAGAAGTAGTATTCTTTCGCCTGAAGAGATTAATAATATGAAAGTAAAAACTTTCCACAGTCGTTGTCAAATATGTGAGAATCATTGTAGTTTAACTATAAATATGTTTGATAAGAAGAAATTTATTTCAGGTAATAGATGTGAACGTGGTAGTGGTAATAATGGAAGTAATAGTCATCTACCAAATATGTATGCTTGGAAATATGATCGCATATTTAATTATGAACCTCTAAAAGAAGAAGAAGCTAAGCGTGGAACAATTGGAATACCTAGAGTATTAAATATGTATGAAGATTATCCTTTATGGTTTACTATGTTAACTAAATTAGGATTTAGAGTAGTTATATCTGATCATTCTAATAGAAGAATCTATGAAAAAGGTATTGAATCAATGCCTTCAGAATCAGTATGTTATCCTGCTAAATTAGTTCATGGACATATAATGAATTTAATAGATAAAGATATTAAGACAATTTTCTATCCATGTATCATGTATGAAAATAAAGAATTTGAAAACAGTGATAATAGTTATAACTGTCCAATAGTACAATCATATTCTGAAGCTATTAAATTAAATGTAGAAACTCTAGAAGAGAAAAATATTAAGTTTATAAATCCATTCTTACCTATGGATGAAAAAGCTCTTTATAAAAGAATAAAAGAACTTCCTGAATTTAAAGAATATAATTTCAAAAGTTCTGAATTAAAAGCAGCAATTCATGCTGGATTTGTAGAACAAAAGAAATTCAAAGATGAAGTAAGAGCTAAAGGAGAAGAGTTCTTAAAATATATAAACGATAATAATGAAAAAGCAATAGTTTTAGCAGGTAGACCATATCATTTGGATAAAGAAGTTAACCATGGTATTGATACTATGATAAATTCTTTAGGTTTAGCTGTATTAACTGAAGATTCTATTTGTCATTTAAATAAATTAAAAACAAGATTACGTGTAGTAGATCAATGGGCATATCATTCAAGGGTTTATAGAGCAGCAGATTTAGTTAGTCAATATCCAAATATAGAATTAGTTCAATTAAATAGTTTTGGATGTGGACTAGATGCAATTATAACTGATCAAACTGAAGAAATCTTAAAGAAAAATAATAAATTATTTACTACTATTAAAATAGATGAAATCAATAACTTAGGTGCTGCTAAAATAAGAATTCGTTCTTTAATAGCATCTATGAATAAAAGAATTGAATCAGATAATAAATATGAACCTTATATATATAATAAGAATTATTTTAAACAAAGTGATAAGAAACATACTTTATTATTCCCAGATATGGCTCCATATCATATGGCATATTTTGAATCAGTTCTTAATAGTGAGGGATATAATGCTGTATATTTAAGAGAAAGTAATGATGATACAGTAGAAACAGGTTTAAAATATGTTAATAATGATGCTTGTTATCCTGCAATTATTGTAATAGGGCAATTAATTCATGCTTTAAAGAGTGGTAAATACGACTTAGATAATACTAGTGTGATTATTTCTCAAACAGGTGGAGGATGTCGTGCTACTAACTATATAGGTTTAATTAGAAAAGGACTAAGAGATGCTGGTTTAGAAAAAGTATCAATTCTATCATTTAATATGAGTGGACTCGAAAAAGAACAAGCGTTTAAAATAACTCTTCCATTTGCTAATAAAGCTTTACAAGCAGTAGTATATGGTGATTTATTAATGAAATTATTACATGCTACTCGTCCTTATGAAAAGAAAAAAGGATCTGCTCAAAAATTATATGAGAAATGGGAAAAAATAACTCTAGAGTCTGTAAAAAATGGACATAGAAAAGAATTTAATTCTAATATTAAAAATATAATAAAAGAATTTAATGAAATAGAAATAGTAGATAAAAATATACCTAAAGTTGGTATTGTTGGAGAAATATTAATTAAATATCATAAGTTTGGTAATGATAATTTAATTGCTAAATTAGAAGCAGAAGGTGCTGAAGTAGTAAGTCCTGATTTAATGGGATTTGTTAAATATTGTGCCTATAATGGTGTTATTAAAGCTAAATTATTAAAGACTGGTAGTATAACTCCATTCTTATATAAGAAAGCCTTAGATTTTATTAATACTTATGAAAATACAGTAAGAAAAGAATTAAAAGGTACAAGATTTAGACAACCTGCTGATATTTATAAATTAGCTGATAATGTAAATGGTATTTTATCTACAGGAAATCAAACTGGTGAAGGATGGTTCCTTACTGGTGAAATGGTTGAACTTATAAATGAAGGAGTTCCTAATATTGTATGTGTACAACCATTTGCATGTTTACCAAATCATATAGTAGGTAAAGCTGTTATTAAAAAGATTAGAAAACTTTATCCAGATTCTAATATAGTTGCTATTGACTATGATCCTGGAGCAAGTCATACTAATCAAGTAAATAGAATTAAATTAATGCTTACAGTAGCAAGAGAGAATTTAGGAGAAGAAAATGACTAATATAATAGTAAGAACTGCAATCAATGACAAAGAAATAGCAGAAGGAATAGTAAGAACATTACTAGATGAAAGATTAATAAGTTATGGACAAATCAATGAAATAGATAGTATTTATAGATGGAGAGAAGAAATAGTAGAAGATAAAGAATACTTAGTATCTATGAGTGCTAGATTAAATGATTATAAATTTATAGAAAAAAGAATTAAAGATTTACATACATATGAATTACCAGAAATTAGTTATTTTGAAATTAATGGATCAAACGAATTCTTAAATTGGATTAATTCAAGTACTACTAAAGAGATAAATATATAATTTATCTCTTTTTTATTGCCAAAGTTTACTTTCTTCTTTATAATAAATATCTTTCTGTGAAAAAATGTTTTTTTAAATATAAAAAAATGATATACTATTAATAGAATAAAGAGGAGGGATATCATGCCAGAAGAACATTTTAGCATTTTAGAGAGATATGGTGAAAACTATACAGAAAAAGAATATGTTACAAATCCTGCTATTGGTCGTGATGAACAATTAAAAGAATTATTAATTATACTTCTTACTCCTGAAAAATCTGCTATATTAATTGGTTATCCTGGTACAGGTAAAACTGCTATTGTTGAAGGATTAGCTTATAAAATTCAACAAAATGATGTTCCTGATGCTTTAAAAGGATATACTATTATAAATATGAAAACAGCATCTTTATTAGGTACTATGCCTAATGGAGAAAGTAAAGTTCAACTAATGATAGATGAATTAAAAGAAAAAGAAAAAATAATATTATTTATCGATGAAATTCATATGTTAATTGGATCAACTGATGAAAGTTCTTTAGACTTTGCCAATATCTTTAAGGAAGGTCTAGGACGT
This sequence comes from uncultured Erysipelotrichaceae bacterium, assembly GCA_902772675.1. Taxonomy (GTDB): domain Bacteria; phylum Bacillota_I; class Bacilli_A; order RF39; family UBA660; genus RUG11788. The sequence continues at coordinate 5,399 of CACYBN010000088.1, read as the reverse complement.
GGATCTATTAAAGTAATAGGTGCTACTACTACAGCTGAATATGAAAGATATATTTTAAGAGATAAAGCGTTTGTAAGACGTTTCCAAAAAATAGAAGTACCAGAACCTACTAGAGATGAAACAGTTAATATTTGTATAGGTACATTACCTAAAATAGAAAAAGGTACTGGTGTTAGATTAAAATATTCTAAATATCAACAAAGAGTTATTATGGAATTCTTAACTGATTTTACTTCTGAATATAAACGTGTATTTGAAGCTAATGCTAGATATCCAGACGTTACTTTAACTATATTGAAATCTGCTTTTTCTTTTGCAGTGTTCGATAATAGAAAAGAAGTAAATATCTATGACTTTGAAAAAGCTATAGAAAATACTCATTTAGTATATCCAGATGTTATTAAGAAAGAATTACCAATCTTTAAAGAAAAATTTAAAGATATGTATGATGAAGAAAATGGAATAATTAAAGAAGGTATTATTCTTCCTAATAGTAGAGATACTAATAATACTATGGCTATGAATATAGAAAGACCTACTACTAGTAATATTCCTAATATAGATATGAGTTTAATGGATGGAATTATATTAGATACAGTAAATACTGTTAATAATACAGTAAGTACTCCAACACAAAGTGTAGCAGCTCAAGTTGGTCAAGATTATGCTCAAATATCTAATAGACAACAAGTAGTAGAGCAACCAGTAGCTGAACAACAACCAGTATATAATCAATATCAAAATGTAAATGCATCTATAGTATCTGGATATGATAATACTTCATATATAAATCCTGGTATGATAGCAAATACTAGAAGAGAAACATTAGCATCTCCTCAAAAATTTGATAATACTAAAATAGATAGTATCTTAATAAATAAACCTGTTTCTAGTAATAATCAAAATAATTTAGATTTAGATTTAAATAGTGATAATTCTAATGATTTTGATGATTTCTATGAATAGTTAATTTACATGTAAAAAAGTCAATAGACTTTTTTTTTATTGTTATAATTGTTATAATTTCTATAGATATAAGTAGAAAGGTTGTAACTATATTAAGCGCCAGAACATAATGTTGACGAGGTCAGTAGGTAATCGAAAATTCGGCGGGTACTACTGCGGCTTGGTGAATCGTCAGGTATATTACAAAAAATAAAATCGAGATTATAACAAAATGTATACCTCCACTTGTTTTTTGACATGGAGGTTTTTATGTGTGGAATTATAGGATATATTGGTAAAAAAGTAAAAATAGAAAGACTATTAGTTGATAGTTTAAAAACTCTTGAATATAGAGGATATGATTCAGCAGGAATAGCTTTTGTTACTGATAAGGTCAATATATTAAAAAGCAGTGGAAAAATAATTAATTTAGAAGAAAAAATAGATGAAAATGTAGAAAGTAATATTGGTCTTGCTCATACTAGATGGGCTACTCATGGAAAAGCAGATGATATTAATGCTCATCCACATAAATCAGGATCAGTTACTATAGTACATAATGGTATTATAGAAAATTATCTAGAATTAAAAGAAATGTTATCTAAAGAAGGATATACTTTTAAAAGTGAAACAGATACAGAAATAGCAGCAGCTTTATTAGATTATTTAAAGAAGAAAGGTATATGGTCTAATTTAGAAGTAATAAAAGAATTTGAAACATATATAAAAGGAAGTTATGCTTTAGGTATAATATTTGATGATGAATTAGATACTTTATATGCTACTAGAAAAGATAGTCCTCTTATTTTAGGTATAGGAAAAGAAGAATATCTAATAGCATCTGATGTTTCTGCTATAATTGGCTTTACTAAGAAATATATCTTACTTGACAATGAAGACATTGTTAAATTGACAAATGATAATTATGAAATTTACAATAGTAATTTACAAAAACTAGACAGAAGTATTCAAGAAGTAAACTGGGATGTAGAAGAAGCTCATAAAGCAGGATATCCACATTTTATGTTGAAAGAAATTATGGAAGAACCTAAAGTATTAAATGATACTATACATGAATATGTTGAAAGTGTAGATTCATTTATGAATAAAATGCCTGATTTCAGTAAATATAAAAAGATTCATATAGTAGCATGTGGTTCTGCTATGCATGCAGGTTTAATAGGTAAATACTTAATAGAGAATTATTCTGATATAGAAGTTAATGTAGAAATAGCTTCAGAATATAGATATAAAAAAGTATTTTATGATAAAGAAACTTTATTAATATTAATATCTCAATCAGGAGAAACTGCCGATACTATTGCCAGTCTTCGTAAAGCTAAAGCAGACGGTATTGACACTTTAGGTATTGTCAATGTAGTTGGATCTACTATAGCTAGAGAATGTGATCAAGTATTATATATTAGAGCAGGAGTAGAAATAGCAGTAGCTACTACAAAAGCTTATTTATTACAAGTAGCTATGCTTATGCTTATAAATATAAAACTAATGATAGAGCATAATAAAATTACTAATGAAGAATTAAGTAAATTATTAGATGATTTAAAAAATTCTCCTGAATTAATAAAAAATGTAATAGAAAAAGATGAATTATATAAAGATATAGCTAATTCTATATATGAAGATAGAGATCTATTCTTTATAGGTAGAGGAATAGATTATGCTATTAGTTTAGAGGGTAGTTTAAAATTAAAAGAAATATCTTATCTTCATAGTGAAGCTTATCAAGCTGGAGAATTAAAACATGGTACTATTTCTTTAGTAGAAGATAATACTAAAATAATAGCTATTATGACTGATAAAGATTTAGCTCTTAAAACTATTTCAAATATTAAAGAAGTAGTAGCTAGAGGAGCTAAAGTAGTATTAATTACTAAAGAAGAATTAGATAGTAATTATGACTTTATATTTAAAAAAGTAGTATTACCAAAAGCAAATAATTATTTAATGCCTTTATTAACAGTAATACCACTTCAATTAATTGCATATCATGTAGCAGATAATAGAGGTTTAGATATAGATAAACCTAGAAACTTAGCTAAATCTGTTACAGTAGAGTAAAATAAAAAAGGAATTTAATTCCTTTTTTTATTTGTATTTTAATATTCTAAAAGTATTAATTATAGTTAGTAATGTAACTCCTACATCGGCAAGTACTGCTAAAAGCATATTACTATATCCTAAAGCTGCAGTAATAAGTACTAATATTTTTATAAATAATACAAAACAAATATTTTCTAGTATTATTTTTTTAGTCTTTTTAGATATTTTAAAAGCATCATTTATTTTAGTAAGATCATCATTCATAATAACCATATCTGAAGCTTCGATAGAGGCATCACTTCCAATACCACCCATAGATACACCAATTTTACTTATAAGTAGAGAAGGAGCATCATTGACACCATCTCCTACAAACATAGTATTAGTATGTTCTTTTTTAGCTTGTTTTAAATATTTAACTTTATCTTGTGGAAGTAATTCAGCCATATATCTTTTAATACCAACTTTTTTACATACATCATTAACTATTTCATCGTTATCTCCAGATAATATAACCAATTCTTCAGTAGTAGTCTTTTTAAGTTCTGCAATAGTCTTTTTAACATTATTTTTAATTCTATCTTTTATTAATATATAACCTAAATATTCATTATTTCTAGCTACATATACAATAGTACCTATTTCTAAACATCTATTAAATTTAATTTTATTATCTTTTAATAAATTATAATTACCTACAATATATTTATCTTTATCTATAGATAATTTTATACCACCATTAACTTCTTTATAATTTTTAATATTACTAGAATCTACTTGTTTATTATATTTTTTTCTAATTGAATTAGCTATAGGATGATTAGAAAGAGATTCACATTTAGCAGTAATTTCTAATAGTTCTTTAGAAGTAATTCCATTAGGTTTAATATCTACTACTTCAAAGACTCCTTGAGTAATAGTACCAGTTTTATCAAAAGCGATTTCTGATACATTAAGTAAATTATCTAAAACAATACTATTTTTAATTAAAACTCCATTCTTAGAAGCAGTACCTATACCAATAAAATATGCTAGTGGAATAGATATAACTAAAGCACAAGGACAAGATGTAACTAAGAAAACTAGAGCTCTATATAACCATGTAGAATAATCACTAGTAATAATACTAGGAATAATAAATATTGCTAATGCAAGAAATACTACAGTAGGAGTGTAATAATAAGCAAATCTATCTATAAATTTTTCAGTATCAGATTTCTTTTCATCAGAATTTTCTATTAAATTAATTATTTTATTAACAGTAGAATCCTTATATACTTCAGTAACTTCTATTTTAAGAACTCCATTTATATTAATAACTCCAGATATAACTTTATCTTTTTTATTAACAGTTCTAGGAACTGATTCACCAGTAATAGAGGATGTATCTAATGAAGAAGATCCTTCTATAACAACACCATCTAAAGGAATCTTTTCACCGGGTTTAACAAGTATAATATCTCCAACTTTTACTTTAATAGGATCTACTACTATTTCTTTATCATCTTTAAGTAGAGTAGCTTTATCACTTCTAAGATTCATTAATTTAATAATTTCATCTTTAGAAGAATCAACAGCTTTATCATTAAGTAATTCTCCTATTTGATATAAAAGCATTACCAGAAAACCTTCAGTATATTCTTTTATTAGAAAGGCTCCAACTGTGGCTATTACCATAAGAAATTCTTCATCGAATAGTTCACCTTTAATTAAATTTTTAATTACTTGAATAATTATTTCTAAACTAATAATTAAATATGCAATAAGTATAAAAATAAATGAATAATCTTTAAAAATAAAACTTAATATAAATAATATTATAGATAAAACTATTTTAATTAAATCTTTATAATTCATTAATATGCTCAACTCCTATCTTTATTATTTTTTCTATATGATCATCAATTAAAGAGTAGTAAGCTATTTTTCCATCTTTTCTAGCTTTAACAAGTTTCATATCTCTAAGTATTTTTAATTGATGTGAAATTGAAGAATGAGTCATATTTAGTAATTCTGCTATATCATAAACACATAATTCTGTACTTAGTAGAGAATTTAATATTTTTAATCTTGTTTCATCACTAAATACTTTATACAAGTTAGAGACGTTAAAAATAGTATCTTCATCTAACATATGTTTTTCTGCTATTTTATATTTTTCTATATCAATCATTATATCATCTCCATATGAATATATATTCATATATATTATATTATTAGTAATCAATATTGTAAATATATTAGAATTACTTTTTTATACTTGATTTTTCCTATATTTTATAATAGAATAAAGAAGTCAAATGAGAAATGGCGGTATTGGTGAAGTGGTTAACACGCCGGATTGTGGCTCCGGTATGCAAGGGTTCGATCCCCTTATTCCGCCCCAGTTT
>CACYBN010000087.1 GCA_902772675.1 uncultured Erysipelotrichaceae bacterium | reverse complement strand
GATGAATCTTTAGTTACCTCATATCCTGGGAAGGTAATATAGTTAGATAATGCATCTATCCAAACATAAATAACATGTTTATCATCAAAAGTAACAGGTATTCCCCATTTAAAACTAGTTCTAGATACACATAAATCTTGTAATCCTGGTTTTATAAAATTATTCATAATCTCATTCTTACGTGATTCAGGTTGTATAAAATTAGGATGTTCTTCAATATAATCTGCTAACCATTTTGAATATTTACTCATTTTAAAGAAATAAGCTTCTTCTTTTGCTTCTTTTACTTCTCTACCACAATCAGGACATTTTCCATCTACTAATTGAGATTCAGTCCAGAAAGATTCACATGGAGTACAATATAATCCGTGATATTCACCTAAATAGATATCTCCTTGATCATAGAACTTTTTGAAAATATCTTGAACAACTCTTTCATGTTCTTTATTTGTAGTTCTTACAAATTTGTCATATGAAGTATTTACTACATCCCAAATATCTTTTATTTGACCAGCAATATCATCAACATATTCTTGTGGTTCAATATTCTTTTCTTTTGCTTTTAATTCTATCTTTTCACCATGTTCATCTGTTCCAGTTTGAAAATATACATCATATCCTTGTAATCTTTTATATCTAGCTATTGCATCAGCTAATATTATTTCATAAGTATTACCAATATGAGGTTTAGCACTAGTATATGCAATTGCAGTAGTAATATAATATTTCTTCTTATCCATAATATCCCTCTTTTCTAATAAAAAAAGTGATACCACTATAAGGACGCTTATGCGTGGTACCACCTTAATTCATAACATTTAGTTATCTCAAAATCATAACGCGATTAACGTATTAGTCTAACTATTCAACTAATAAACTCAGGAGCCATTCTCACTACTATCTTATGCTTACTTTCACCTATTTAAGCTCTCTCTTAATAAGAATCATAGATCTCTTTCCTTCTTTGTTTTGAAAGTATTATAACACTTTTATATAATTATTCAACTGTTTTTTCATTCATAGATTTGAATCTTTCAAAAGCTTCTAAAGATAAATTTTTTAAAGTTTCATTTCTTAATCTTACTTCACTTTTAATTTTATCTATAATAGTTTCACAATATGAATTATTTATATAATCTACTAAATTATCTTTAGATTCAATATCATGTAATTTATAAATTACTGATAGTTTAGGAGAAAAATTAACACATATTTCTTCTCTAAGAGCTACCTCAACATTAGAATCTAATTCATCTGTTAAATCATTTATATATTTATGAAAATCTTCTATATATTTATCATCTATTTTTGAAAAATCTACATCTCTATCCAAATATTCTGCTATTTTATTTTTCCTATTAATAATTTGTTCAAGAGAAATCTCTTTTAACTTTTTTGATTCTTCTTCTAAAAAATCATCTATTTTATTATTTTTATATTTAATATTTAAATCATTATATGTATCTTCTAAATATCTAATAACTGTTATTTTTTTTAAATCAATAAAGTTGCTAATAGTATGATTAAGAGAATCTGCATTGTTATTTATATCTAGGTTGATTTTATTTTTTAATATTTCAAAATTCTTTTCCATAAACATAGTATTTATGTCATCTATCATATATTCACCTTATTTCTCTTAAAATTTTAACAAATATACAAATTATAGTCAAGGAACCATATAATACCACATTGTCCTATTCTTCTTCAGTCTTATATTTAATTTTATTTAAAATTTGTAACAAATAGTAGACCGGATGATTATCTAATTTTATAGTATCTAATACTATTATTAAAGACTCTGAAGTAAATTGAAATCTAAACATTCTAGTAATCTTACAAGCTTCTACAAATAAGTCTTCTATATCTATTTTTTTAGATACTTCAGGTGAGAAAACAATACTGATAGAGTTCTTATTTTCTTTTACTTCAATAACATCTTTTTTCTTAGCTAATTTTTCAAACCATTCTTCATGCATATATATAATTAAATCTTGATCTAATTTACCAAATCTATCTTCTAGTTCAGTTTTAATTTCAATTAATTTATTATATGAATCAATTTCATTAATCTTTTTATGAATTTCAATTTTTAATTCTTCATTAGATACATATGAATCATCTATATGAGTAGATACATTTAATAATGGCTTAGTACTTTCATTTTCTTCTTCTTTTTTATCTACTTTAATACCTTTAATAGATTTGATTTCTTCTTGTAATATTTCAAGATACATATCAATACCAACACTATCTATAAAACCAGCTTGTTCACTACCTAAAATATCTCCAGCTCCTCTTATAGATAAATCTCTTGATGCTATAGAAAAACCACTACCTAATTCAGTAAATTCTTTTATTGCTTGTAATCTTTTTACAGCGATATCATTTAGTTCTTTATTAGCAGAATACATTAAAAATGCATAAGCAATTTTATTACTTCTTCCTACTCTTCCTCTTATTTGATACAACTGACTTAAACCAAAATGATCTGCTTCTAGAACAATTAAAGTATTAACATTTGGAATATCTATTCCAGTTTCAATAATAGTAGTACATAACATTACATCATATTTATTATTTATAAAATCATTCATCCTGTTTTCTAACTCATCTCTTGTTAGTTTTCCATGAGCTAAAATAATTCTTGCTTCAGGACATAACTTCTTAATTTCATATTCTTTTTCTTCTAATTTTTCAATATTATTATATAAAATAAATACTTGTCCATTTCTAGATAATTCTTTATAAATAGCATCTTTAATAATTGTTTTATCTTCTTTAATAACATAAGTTTGGACAGGATATCTATCTACTGGTGGTGTTTCTATTAATGAAAGACTTCTTATACCTATTAATGACATTTGTAATGTTCTAGGAATAGGTGTTGCAGTTAATGTTAGAACATCAACATTTTCTTTGTATTTTTTTAGTTTTTCTTTATGAGTAACACCAAATCTTTGTTCCTCATCTATTACTAGTAATCCTAAATCTTTTGGTCTTATATCATCTGATAATAATCTATGAGTTCCAAATAAAATATCTATCTTTCCATTTTTTAAATCTTCTACTATTTTATTAACCTTAGTTTTAGGAGTAAATCTATTTAATACTTCAATATTTAATGAGAAGTTTTTAAATCTCTCAACAGCATTTTTATATTGTTGAATTGATAGTATAGTAGTAGGACATAAATATAATACTTGTTTATAATTCATAACAGCTTTAAACATAGCTCTAAATGCTACTTCTGTTTTTCCAAAACCTACATCTCCACATAATAATCTATCCATAGGTTTTGATGATTCCATATCCATTTTTATTTGATTAACAGCCAGTAATTGATCATTAGTTTCTTCATAATTAAATTCACTTTCAAACATAGCTTGAAATTCATCATCTGGTTTAAAAGAAAATCCTTTTTGCATTTCTCTTTTTGCATATAAATTAATAAGTTCATTTGCTATATCTTTTACTTTATTTCTAACTCTTATTTTTGTCTTAACCCATTCTGAACTACCTAACTTATTAATCTTTGGAACCATACCTTCTTTACCTGTATATTTACTAATTAAATTTATTTTTTCAACAGGTATATATAACTTATCAGATCCTTGATATTTAATTTCTAAATAATCCTTAAATAAGTCTTTTTGTTGAAGAGTTTTAATACCACAATAAATACCAATTCCATGAGTATTATGAACTACATAATCTCCTACTTCTAAATTAGAAATATTTTTAATTTTAGAAGAATATTTAAAGCTTGTTTTATATTTTTCATTTGTTACTACTTTATTAAATAATTCTGTTTCAGTTAATACTATATAATCTTGAAATTCAAAACCTTCTTTAATCTTCTTTTCAATTAAATTTACTTTATTAGGAATTATATTATTTTCATCAGTGTAAACACATGGAGCATCTATATATTTTGAAAAATTTCTTAGTTGATTTTTATTCAAACATATTAGTATTTTTTTATTCAAATATAACTTATCTTTTAGATAATTATTTATATCATCAATGTTCTCATTAAACTTTTTAATTTGCTTAATATTATATTTAAATATATGTTCCTTTTTAACTCGTTTATCATAATTATCAATAGAGTTATAATCGATAAAATCATCATATAATATTTCATCAAAATCAAACATATAATTATATTCATATTTGTCTTTTTTATTTTGCTTATATTCTAAAATTTCTTGTCTTAATAAATTGATATTTGCTTCGATTTGATCATAGTCTTTAAATACAAAAATTGGTTTATCTAAATACTCAGAAATATTAGATATCTCTTTATTAAAAACAGGTAATAATTTTTGATCAAATAACAAATCTTCATTTACTTCTTCAGTTACAAATTCAGTATATGGTCTAATAGAAATATTATCTATTTCTCTAATAGTTTTTTGAGTTTCTTCATCAAAGATTCTAATTGAATCTATGTAGTCACCAAAGTACTCAATTCTTACCGGATGTTCTTCTCCGATTGGGAATAAATCAATTACAAATCCTCTTATACCAACCTCACCTGTTTTAGTTACAATTGTCTCTTTAATATAACCTAATTCAAGTAAATGTTTTACTAAATCATCTCTACTATATTCATCATCTTTTTTTAAATTAATAGTTCTTGATAAATATAATTTTTTAGTAGGTAAATATCTTAATAAACCATTTAAATGAGTAACTAAAATATGAGGTCCTTTTCTAGTTAATTCATTAATAGTATCTAAACGTTTAATTTTTAAATCTGGACTTATTGCAATAGACTCACTTGTTATAAAATCATCCATAGGAAAAGATAAAACATTATCTAAATAATTTGATAACTTTTGCTCTAGTTTATTTGCTTCGAAAAGTGATGAAGTTACTATGATAACATCTCTATTTTTTTCTCTAAAATATTTAGAAATATACAAACAAAAAAATTCATCTGTCATACCAGTGAGGCAGATGTTTTTTTCATTTCTTATCTCAATTAATTTATCAAAAATATTATTCATAATATCACCTATTTATGATTATATTTAGACATTAATTCTTCAAAAGATATTTTACTGAAATCCACTAAAATTTTATCAACAGTTTCTGTTAATAATTTTATTTTTTCTTTATCATCTTTTGATAGTTTTCCTAATACATAGTCTACTGTATCTATGTTGCCACTTTTTGATATTCCTATCTTCAATCTTTTATATTCTTGAGTACCCAAATTTAGTTCAATATTTTTTAAACCATTATGTCCCCCAGATGACCCCTTTTGTTTTAATCTATATGTTCCAATTGGAATATCCATATCATCACTTATAATTAAAATATCATTAATATCAATCTTAAAAAAATCTACAAATTTTCTAACTGATTCACCAGATAAATTCATATATGTTTGAGGTTTTAATAATATATATTTTTCTCCATTAATACTTAATTCATTATATAATCCATTAAACTTTTTTTTATCTATTTTTATATTATTTTTAAGAGCAAAATTATCTATAAAATAGAACCCCATATTATGTCTAGTATTATCATATTCTTTTCCTGGATTACCTAATCCTACGATTAATTTCATATATATTCACCTCCCTTATTTTAAATGATATTGCTTGTATATTTCAGACTTAGTTGTATTTCGATCTTTTGCTACTTTTTTCATAGCTTCTTTTAAATCTAAGCCATCTTCTAAATACAAATTTATATGTTCTTCTATAGTTAAATTAGAGTAATCATTTTCACTGTAATTACCTTCCACTACAAGAACAAATTCTCCTCTTATTTCTTGACTATTTAATTCATTAATTACATCAGAAATACTACCTCTATATATTTCTTCATGAAGCTTAGTTAACTCTCTAGAAATAGATATTCTTCTATCACCAAAAACTTTTAAAATTGATTCTAATGTACTAATAATTCTATGAGGAGCTTCATAAAAAATAATAGTCATTGGATAGTTTTTTAAAAGCTCCAATTCTTTCTCTCTTTTTTGTAATTTTGAATTTAAAAATCCATAAAACATAAATGGAGATGGTTGAATTCCAGAAGCAATTAATGCTGGTATTAAAGCATTAGCTCCAGGAAGCGGAATAGTATTATATCCCTTTCTTATACATTCTTCAACTATCTTATATCCAGGATCACTTATTATAGGTGTCCCTCTATCAGTAACAATACCTAGATTTAATCCATCTTCTAGATATTTAATAGCTAATTCTTTAGTATCATCTTCATTATGATCATTGGAACTTACTAACTTTTTCTTTATACCTAATTTAGATAATAATTCACCAGTAATTCTTGTATCTTCACAAAATAATACATCTACTAATTCTAAAGTTTTTATGGTTCTTTCAGTTATATCTTCCATATTACCAATTGGTGTTGGAATTAAGTAAACTGAAGGTGTATTATTATAACTTTTTTGACTCATAATTACCTCCTAAAAAACATTTTATTAATATTATCTAAATATGATCCATCTTCATTATGAATATATAATGGTTCTTCAATTATTAAACCACTATTACCATTTTTTCTACCCTCAATTAAAACCATATTAGAATTAGTATTTTCCTTTGGATAAATTAATCTAATTCTTTTAGGTTCTATATTATTTTTTCTCATTAATTCAATTATTTCTATTAATCTATCAGTTCTATGAACCATAGCAAATACACCATTATTATTCAAATATTTTCTTGCTATAGAAATAATATCTTCTAAAGTTATTTTTAACTCATGTCTTGCTATTGTTTTATGTGTATTATCATTCTTTTTAGATAGTTCTTCTAATTTAAAATATGGTGGATTTGATAATATCACATCAAAAGAATTTGCTTCAAAATATTTATCTAAATTTTTCATATCATCATTAATTAATTCTATTCTACTAGACAAATTATTATATTCAACAGACTCTTTAGCCAAATCATATAAATCTTTTTGTATTTCTATACCATATATTTTAACTTTATCCCCAACCATTGTGGATAAAATCATAGGAATTGGAGCATTACCAGTTCCTAAATCCAAAATTTTAGTAACATTCTTGTTAATTGATACAAAATTTGGTAATAAAACAGATTCTAAAGAAAAACTAAACCATTCAGTATCTTGATATATCTTTAAATTGTTATATCCTAATAAATCATTTAGTACTTTCATCTAATCCTATTTCCTCTAATATTTTATTTGATTTTTCAACAGTATATGTTCTTTTAAACAAATTATGATTAACTACTTTGCATTTTTCCCCAGAAATTGTTAAATATGATCCGATTGGTGGATATTCTTTCTTCATTTCGGTATATTGTTCATCTTCATAATTAAAACAACATAATAATCTTCCACATACACCATTAATTTTTGTTGGATTTAAAGCTATATATTGATTTTTAGCCATATTAATAGAAACACTAGAAAAATCTGTTAAAAATGTACTACAGCACAAGAACCTTCCACAAGGACCTAAACCACCAACTTCTTTTGCTTTATCTCTTATACCTATTTGTCTTAATTCTATTCTTGTTTTATATATTGAAGCTAGTTTTTTAGCTAATTCTCTAAAATCAATTCTGTCATCTGCTATAAAATTAAATATTAGCTCTTTTCTATCAAAAGTAAATGATGCAGATATAAAATTCATCTTTAAATTAAGCTTCTCAGCATTCTTAATTGCCTCATTTAACGCTTTTTTATCATCTTCTTCATTCTTTTTTTCTTGTTTTATATCTTCTTTAGTAGCTATTCTTATTACTTTTTTTAGAGGTAAAACTAATTTATCATCTGGTATCTCTAAAATAGAATAAACTTCTCCGAATTGTAATCCTTTTTCTGTTTCTACGATTACTTTATCTTTTTTTTCTATAGTTAAATTATTTAAATCAAAATAATATAATCTATTTGAATTAATAAATTTAACTGCTGCTACTGTATTCATAATTAATCACCACCATATATTTCATATATAATTCTATCAAATAAACTTTTGATATTGATATTAACTTTTAAATAATCTTTATTATTGTTAATTGCTTTCATCTTTTTAATTAACATATTTATATCATTATCATATTCAAATTTATCATAATTATAATTAAAACATTTGTTTGATATATTTTTTACCACATGAATTAAATCATCATATATTAATATCATTTCATCTAGTATTTTTTTATATTCATTTCTTTCTAAATCATTTTGGGAAATAAAATCATAAAGATATATTAAACTATTCTTTTTATATTTTTCTATCAAGCTAACTAATTTTAAACTATAAGAATCTTCAGTTAAATCTATTAAATTACTCTTTTTCATACTTATATTTAAACATCTAGATTTTATAGTATTGATTACATTATATTTATTACTTGTAAATAAAAGAGCTACTATATCTCCTTCTGGTTCCTCTAAAAATTTCAACATAGTATTAGCAGAAGAAACATTTAATTTAGAAGCGTCCTCTATTATATATATTTTCTTTTTATTATCAAATGACTCTTTTCCAAAATCTTCCTGTAAACTTAATATTTGTTCTTTCTTTATAAACTGACCATCCGGTCTTAATATTTTTATATTAGGATAATTATTACTATCAATTTGAGAAGTGATATCTTTATCATTCAAAATCATTTTACATAAATCTTTTTCAAATTGATCAATATTTATACTATCATCTAGTTCAAACATATATGCATGACTTAGATTATCACTTTTCAGACCATTTGAAAATATATTATAAAATTGTTCATATTCTTTATAATCTTCTATCATGCATATCCTCCTAACTATAATTCTTTTCTATCATTAAATGCTCTTTCAAGAGTTATTGAATCAATATATTCAAATTCAGCACCAATAGGAATACCACTAGCTATTCTAGTTACTTTAACATTCATTCCTTCTAATAATTTTTTAATATATAAACCTGTAGTCTCACCTTCAATACTAGGTTTAATTGCAATTATTACTTCCTTAAAAGAGTTTTCCTTAATTCTTTTAAGCAACTTCTCTAATCCAATATCTTCAGGATTTATACCTTCTAAAGGATCTATTAAACTATCTAGAACATGATAATATCCATGATAATTTCCTATTTTTTCAAACATAAATATATTTTTAACATCTTCTAAGATACATAAATAATCTTTATTTCTAGATTCATCACTACAAATTGAGCATTGCTCTTCTTCTGTTATATTGTTACAGATTGGGCATTTCTTTATTTTATTTTTTACTTCATTTAAACTTTCACTAAAAAAACTGACTTTTTCGCTATCCAACCCCAATACGTAAAAAGCCATTCTTTCAGCACTCTTTTCACCAATACCTGGCAAGAGTTTAAAACTTTCAATTAAATTTCTTAAACTATTTGGATACATTAAAAGAATCCTGGAAGTCCATTAGTATATTTACCCAATTTATTTTCTACTTCCTTATCAACTTTATTCATTGCATTATTAACAGCTAATAAAATCATATCTTCTAAAGATTCTAAATCATCTTCTTCTAATGGTGTTGATCTATCTATTTTAACTTCTAGAACTTCTTTCTTTCCATTTACTTTAACTTTTACAAGACTATTTTCTCCTTCAAAAGTTGTATTATTAATTCTTTCTTGCTCTTTCATAATTTCTCTATATTGTTTCATTAATGCTTGTGGGTTCATTTTTATCTCTCCTCTATTTCTATTTTTGAGTCATCAAACAATTCACTCATCTTTTTTATTATATCATCATTTTCTTCTTGTTGTTCATTTTCTTGTACTTCATTATCAAGTTCAACATCATTTTCTTCCATATAATTATAAGGAATATTATTTTTCAAATTATAAACATATTCTTTTTTTGTTTTATTCCAATCTGTATTAGTCATAAATATTATTTTTAAATCCAAATTTAAAATATCCTTAATAACATTTTCATATTCTTTTAAATACATATTTCCTTTATCAACAAAAGAATCATATGAATAAGTTAATATTACATTTTTATCACTAACTACAGTTGGAGTTGAATCTAGCAATTCACAAACTAAAGATCCAACTTTTTTGTCTAAAGTATAATCTTCTAATTGTTTCCACTTTTCTTCTAAATTTTCTTTTAACTTTTTATTTGCCCCAGCTAATGTATTATTAATTCTTATTCGTTTTAGTTTATCTATATTTTTAGTTGGAGCAGGTGTATTAATTACTTCTTTTATTTCTACCGTCTTTTCATTATTTTCAATAATATCAACATTTTTAGAGGGTTCAACTTTATTTGTTTCAGTTATTGTTTCACGTGAAACATTACTTTTTTTATTTAAACTCATTATAGATAATTCAAAAATATTTTTAGCTAAGTTAGACTTTTTCATTTGAGTTTCTGCTTCAATCAAACATCTATTAATCTCAACAATATCATCATTGTAATTTTTAATAATTCTATTATTTAATTCTTCTATAATTCGATCAATAATCTTAATTAAATCTCTTCCACTACTACTATAATTATCTATATATTCAACAACTTTATCATATTCATTATTTATTAATAAATCACATATTTCTTTTATTTCACTAGATGAAATAGATCCACTTAATAATTGAATCATCTCTTCATTTATTTCAGATTCAGCATAAGATGTAGCTAAATCTAGCAATCCAATAGCATCTCTTAATCCTCCATCTGAATTTAAAATAATTTCATTTATTGCTTCATCAGTAATTTTAATATTTTCTTTATCACATATCTCTTTTAATCTTTTGAACATATCATTATTATTAATCTTTTTAAATTCCAATACTTGGCATCTTGAGATTATTGTTGTTGGAACTTTTTCAATATCTGTAGTAGCCAAAATAAATACTGCATGTTCAGGCGGTTCCTCTAATATTTTTAATAAAGCATTAAAAGCACCAATAGATAACATGTGAACCTCATCAATAATATATATTTTGTATTTTAATGATGAAGGAGAAATATATATATTTTGTTTTAAATCTCTAATTTCATCTACACCATTATTTGATGCAGCATCCATTTCAATAATATCTACGCAATTATTTAATGAAGATTCTTTACAACTATTACATTCTTCGCAAGGTATTCCTTCTTTTAAATTTTCACAGTTAATCATTCTTGCTAAGATTCTAGCTACACTAGTCTTACCACACCCTCTTGATCCTGTAAAAAGATATGCATGTGAGAATTTTTCATATTTAACTGCATTAGTTAATATTTTAACTACTATATCTTGACCATAAACCTCATTTAGATTTTTTGGTCTATATTTTCTATACAATGATTGATATAACATAAAACCCTCTTCTTTCTCTTATATTATAACATTTTAAGTGCTTTTTATGTACTATATTCTTCCTGAAAATTATCAATGTTTCACGTGTAACTTTTATATGAAATTATTTCCCGGGAAATAATTTCATAACAGTTCAAAAAATATTTCCCGGGAAATAAAAATAGAATGTTTCACGTGTAACATTAAAATTATCTTCTTTTTAGGAAAAATTTTTTTAATAATAATTCTGATTCTTTATTCCCATCATATTTAATAAAATTAGTATTTTTAAAAATTTTGGTTATTATTTCATTATTATTTGTGTCATTATTAGCTGCTATTGTATAAACATTATTTATTCTTGCTTGTTCAATAGCACTTGCACACATTGGACATGGTTCTAATGTAACATACAAATCACATCCTTCTAATCTCCAGTTTTTTAATTTTTTATTAGCTTTTGTTATTGCAATTATTTCTGAATGATCAATAATTCTATTAGTTTTATTTTTTTTATTATGTGCTTTACTAATTATTTTGTTATTTTTCACAATTATACATCCAACTGGTATTTCTTCTTTCTTAAAAGCTTTTTTTGCTTCTAATAATGCTATATCCATAAATTTTTCATTCATTTATATCATCTCTCAAACATATG
>CACYBN010000086.1 GCA_902772675.1 uncultured Erysipelotrichaceae bacterium | reverse complement strand
CATCTGCTGTTTCGTTTGTAACTTGGCTTTTACACATTATTGATAATAATAGTCCATAATATGTTGCTCCTGGTGATGAAGTAACAGGATCTGTTGATGCTATATTAATATTTCCATATAAATCATTTAAACCTATATCAGACCATTTCTTTCCACTTAGAATGTATTCTAACATCTTGTCCATATTAGAAATATAGTAAACTCCATCTTTTTTTGTAACAATTCCTTCATTTTCCAACTTATCAACAACTGTATCCCAGCTATATATTACAATTGGAGTATTTAAAGTTAATCCACCTTGTAAAACTGGATATCTATCTGCTTCTCCATTTGTTTTATTTGCTGCAACCTTATAATAGTCATAAAATCTTTGATCTGAACAGAACATTGCATCATATTTTGTTACACCATCTTCTCTTACTAATGGATTTTTAACCAATTTTCCGTTGCTCCAAGAATCATATACAATATTTAATTTATACTTTTCTTGCATAATTTTAACTACATCTTCATCAGCAATAAAATCTTCTTTACCACCTCCTGTTGCTACATACACAGTTTTTAGATTTGCTAAATTATTGCTTTCTCCATTTTTATCACTGAAAACCTTAAAACCTATAATTATCAATATTAATATTATAAATATAGCAACTCCCAAAATTGTTTTTTTGTTTTTCACTTTTTTACCCCCTTCAATTATTTTTTAAAATCATTGCTTGTATCATAGCCATCTGCCTTAAGCATAGTTTCAAAAACTTTCATTTCTGCATCTGTATCTACAATATCAGCTTGATATAAATTAGACAATTGACTTTTAAATGCATTGTTTATTTTTTCTATCATCTCTTCTGTTTGTTTCATGAATTTTTTTCCTTCATCAGAATTCAGTCTTTGATTTTCTATTTCATCATATTTTTTTAATATACTTAAAGTAACTGGAAGATAATAATCAAAAAAGTTATTCATTTTTCTGAATTTACTTTTATTTTTCTCTAATGTATTTATTATTTTAGTTACAGATTCGTTTATTTCTTTTATATTGTTTTGTAAAGATACACTTTCAACTTTTTGTATCATTTCTTTAATTTGCATATTTTTATTTTTTGCATCTTTCAACACTTCATTCATAGTTTTCTGTTCTATCTTGTTTGAAATACTATCTTTACCTCTAAGCACCAACTCTCCTGCTCCAAATGCACATGCACCTATTGCAAGTGAAGGAAGTATTCCAATTGATAATCCCAAATATGGTACTGCAAAAAAAGTACCTCCGTATAATTGCTGAAATTATTGAAGAATTCTTCATGTTTATTTGTTATTCCTTTCCTAAATTATTTTCCAAATTTAGTTATATCCTCTAACTTCCTTAAAAGCACTAACCAAATCTGATCTACCATCAAATACTTTTCCATTTGTTAATTCTGCAATTTCTTCCAATTCATATTCATCAGCAGAACCAAATGTTATTGAATATATTGGAATTTGTTTCTTTATTTGTTTGTAATTATTTCTTAGTTCAGTAAATGTACTAACATTTGCAACACCATCAGTCATCAATACTACAGAAAGATTGTATGTATTATCATCTTCATCTTTTAAAAGCTTTAATGCATTTATTGATGCAGGATAAAGTGCTGTCATACCTGTAACAGGATAATTGTTAATATTATCTAAAAGAGTTTGAGTTTCTGTTCCATTTGCAGTTGACCATACCTTATCTGCTTTATTGCTAAATGGTATTATATCTATTTTATCTTTCTCTGAAAATTGAATTAGATCATTTGCTGCTTTACTAGTTAGTACATAATCCATGGCAGATTTTAGTCCTGCAATTCCACTTCCCATCATACTTCCTGAATAATCTAAGCAAAATACAATGTGTACTGGTTTTCTAAGCTCATTTTGATAAACATTTAAAGCTAATTTTATTACTTCCGCACTTGGATATTTAAGTGGTGTTATATATTTAGAAGTATCTATTCCCCAATTTGGATTAAATACTGTTTTATCTACATTGTTATTAATTCCACCATACCAAGTTCTTTTTCCTTTTCTTTGTAAAAGTGCTTGTCCTTCATCACTAACAATATATCCTTGTATATCTTCAAAAATATCTTTCTTACTCTTATCTTTTTTATCAATATATGCTAATGGGCTATCAGAAATTGCAACTCCATCAACTGGATATATTGCATATAAAGGTTCTTTTCCTTCTTTTTCTAGTTTTTTGTTTATATTAATTATAGATGATTCATATGTAAATACTGATTCATAATCCCCTTTTAGGAATAATTCTTCTAAGAAATCTTCGCTTCCAGATGACCTTTCTAAACCGGTATAAAAAGTTTTTAGTTTTTCTTTTACTTCTTTATTCTCAAGGTGTTCTTTTGTTAAAACTTCTGGATTGCCTGCAAGTGTTGATAGCATTCCTAGATAAGCAGATGCTCCACTATTTGTAATTGAAGGATTTGACATACTAAATTTTAGTTTTCCTTCTGAAATTGCATCAACTATATCTTGAGTATAAATTGTTTTTCCTATAAAACCAAGTTCTTCTGCTTTTGATTTCTTTATTCCAAATATAATTGGACTTATATTAGTAAATTTTGATTCTGAAAGTTTTACTGTATCATCTAACATATATCCCCATATAGAATTAGATAACCATACTGCATCATAACTTTCACCTTTATTTAACTTTTGGATAATCTCCAATGTTCCAGCATATTCAACTTCTATCTCATAGCCTTTTGAATATGCATAAGGCTTTACTATA
Source organism: uncultured Erysipelotrichaceae bacterium (assembly GCA_902772675.1). Lineage (GTDB taxonomy): Bacteria > Bacillota_I > Bacilli_A > RF39 > UBA660 > RUG11788. The sequence goes on along the minus strand of CACYBN010000086.1, from coordinate 294 downwards.
TCATTAATAAGTTCTTCGTTTTCTTGACTTGCAATTACTTTAAAAGTACTATAATCTTTATAACCGAAAAATATCATCAATAGTGATATCTTTAATTGCACTACCAAATAAAGATATCACTATTGATGATATTGCTATTACTAAAAATATTGCCATTATTATCCAAAAAGCTTGTTGATTATTTTTCAATTTAATTCCTCCCTTTTTCCTTTTCGTTTGTTCATTCTTATTATATATTTAATTTTAATAAATAGCAATATTTTTAATTTATTTTTTATTCTTTTAAATAATTTT
>CACYBN010000085.1 GCA_902772675.1 uncultured Erysipelotrichaceae bacterium | reverse complement strand
CAAGTATTGTCTTTTTATTTTTGCTATAATAAGACCAAAAGGAGACGTGAAATGAGTTCAAGAATAGATAGAAGTGCAAGAAAAGCCGCTCAAAAGGCAAAAGGGAAAAAGAAAAAGATAAATAAAGGGAAAAGAGAAGTTATTAATTTAATGGTTAGAGATTATAATCTAGAAAAATTAGGTTATGATTTTATGGGATATAAGATAAAGAAAGATTCAAGTATATCTTTTCATCATCTGGTTGTTCCTCGTAGTAGATGTATTAGGGAAGGAATTTCACAAGAAGGATATTTAAAATGGAATGGTGCTATATTAGTTCAAGATCCATCACATGATTATTTACATATAATTCAAAGCATAGATATAGATTTATTTCATAGAATTACTGATGAATTAATAACTATTAATGATAAAGGATGGGTTGATCCAGCTAATGTTAAAAAGATTCATGGATACTTAGAACAATTTGAAGCTGAGCATCGAGAAGATACTAATAAAAATGGACAACCTTTAATAAAAAAACATTATATTACTGATAGGCATGCTTTTTGAGTTCATAGAACTCTTTTTTTATGGTAAAATATATATGTACGGAGATGATTTTATGAATTTATTTATTGGATGCTCATCAAAAGATGAGATACCTTCTAAATATTTAAATGATTGTAAAGAATATATAGATTCTTTATTAGAAGAAAATGATTTAGTTTTTGGAGCATGTGATACTTCAATTATGGGATATGCTTTTAATAAAGCTAAAAGTAATGGTAGAAAAACATATGCAGTATCTCATATTAAGTGGGAAGAAGATTTTAAAAAGATAGATGCTGATGTTAAATATTTAGTATCAACAGTAGGAGATAGAGCAGCAAAATTATTAGATTTATCTGATGCTTTAATATTTTTGCCTGGAGGAATAGGAACTATTCATGAAATATTTACTGCTTTAGAAAGTATTAGATCAGGTGATTTTAAGAAACCAATTATTATATATAATTCGCTTGGATATTATAATGGACTATTAACTTTTCTAAATAAAATGTATAAAGAAGAGTTTGCTGAAGGATTAGATAGAGATATTTATTATGTATCTTCTAATGCTAGAGATACATTATCTTATATAGAAAATTATAAGTAGGGGATTATGAAAAGAATTGCATTTATTTCAGATATACATGGTAATTTAGAAGCATTAAAAACTACTTTAGAAGATATTAAATCTAGAGATGTTAATTATATAGTTTGTTTAGGAGATATTATTCTAAAAGGTAGTCATTCTAGTGAATGTTTACAATTAGTTAAAGACAATTGTGATCTAGTTATCCAAGGTAATTATGAAGAAGGATTGGGTAGTGTTTATAGTAGTGATGGTTTTACTGAAGAAGAGATTGACTATGTAGATAATTTACCTTTTTCATATGATTTTTATATTAGTGGTAGAAGAGTTAGATTGTTTCATTCTACTCCTACTAATTCTTTTGAATATGTTTCTCCATTTGATGATAAGAAACTAGTAAGGAAATTATTTCTTCCTAGCTGTAGAACAGAAGATGGATCACCTGATGTAGTAGTATTTGGACATGTCCATTTACCATTTAATATTAGAATGTACAATAGAACTATTGTTGGTGTTGGATCTGTTGGGGAGAGTGTAGAACTTACATCAAATCCTAATTTTGATGGAGATCCTAGAGAAACAACATGTTCTAATTATGTTATTATGACAGGTATTTTACATGAGAAAGATAAATTTACATCTATGTCTATTGAACATATAAAGGTACCATATGACATCGATAAAGAATTGATAAATAATAGAGATGAGAAGAGAGAAAAGTGTCTTAGATTGGGAATTTACCCATCTAGTGAGAAAGTTAAAAAGTTTTATCGAGAAGAAAGAGGTATTAACTTAGAAGACTAATATGTTATAATTAGTGTGTATGGAGGTTGTTATTATGAACGAAGAGACTTTTTCAGAAGTATATGATGAATCTGTTATTTGTCATGAAAAAATATGGAAATTGATGAGTGATTTTCACGATGCATCTAAAGATGGAGCAGAAATAACATCAAATGAAGCTGAATTTTATCTTGATGATGTTTCTAATGTAATGAAAAAATCAGTAGAATTTTTAGTTTCTAAATATTCTAAAGAAGGAGATCCAAGAACTATGGATCCAAAGTTATATGCATATTGTATTGGTGTAAATGAAACTATTTCTAGTTTAAGTGAATTTAAAGAATTTACTGTTACTAGTGGTCCAGTTATTGATGATATAGATGGTTTCTTAAAAAAAGTATCTGATATAGGTATGAAATTTCTTAGTATTCAAGAACAATTTGTAGATGAAAATGCTCCAACCGATGTAAGAGAACAACTTTTAGCTAAAGTAGAGGATAGAAGAGCTTCTATTAGAGTAGAAGATCTAATAACACAATAAAAGAACTTGTAAAAGTCCTTTTTTTATTTATCTGCTTTTTGTGGTTTATCACTTTTTAAATTTAGATTAGCAGTATGTTTAGGTTTTCTTTTTTCAACAGGTAGAGTTTCTACCCATTTTTTACCATCCCATTTTTTTAAACAGTTTGGTCCATACCATTGTTTTAATACTTTTTCTATATTGTTGTATGAATAATATTGTCTTCCTTCAAATTCATATAATTTGAAAGGATAAACATCTTCTTTTTTAAAAACAGGTTCATGTAAGAATTTTTCCCATGGAACTGATATAGGTTGTGATACTAAAGTAGAATTTTCATTTCTTCTTGAATATTTCCATGAATACCATCTTATAAATCTAGATAATCCATTATGTGGAATTCTTAAATTATCTAATAATACATATATAGGCATCAATAATTTAATAACAGTATAATTTAATTCAAATTTTAATTTAGAATCAGAAATATTATCATAAATAATTACATCTATAAATATACCATTACCTGATTTACATCTATTTTTAAGTAAGAAGTTAACTTCTTCCATCCATGTATTTTTCTTTCTAACTTTCATAGTAGGTCCATTTATAACATTAAATCTTTTATCTGTTTCATAACATTGGAAATAGAACTTATCAGATAAATCTTTTTTCATAGCTTCGATAAATCTATCCCAATCTTCTCGTGGAACGATAACATCCATATCATCATCCCATGGAATAAAACCTTTATAATTTACTATTCCTAAAGCAGAACCAGCCATTAATCCATATTTAATATTATTTTTAACACAAACTCTATGTATTTCATCCATTATTTCTAATATTTCTAATTGTAATTGTCTTACTGTTACAGGTTCACCATTATATGTTTTAAGAATATATTCATCTCTTTGTCTAATACATCCATTTTTCTTTTCGTCCTTCATATTTATCTCCTGACTTAATTTTACTATAAAAATAAGTAATTTAAAATATGTATTTATTTCTTTAATTGAGGTATAATCTTATTTGGTGAGACATATATGTTAAAAAAGTATAAAAAGGATATTTATAATATATTAATATTATTTTCTATATTCTTATTTATTTATATAGTAATAACTATACCAGGAAATGTTTTTGGTTCTACTAAAGACTGGGATTGTCAACATTGGGTATTTCCTGAATATTTTAGAAATTTATTTTATAAAAATCATAATTTATTCCCAGATATTGCTATGAATATAGGTGGAGGACAAAATATTTATAATTTTTCTTATTATGGATTATTTAGTCCGATAATATTACTATCATTTTTACTTCCGTTTATAAGCATGAGAACTTATATAATATGTTCAACTATATTTATGTATTTATTAAGTATAGTAATCATGTATTTTTTTATTCTAAGTAAATCTAATAGAAAAGTATCTTTTATGAGTACATTCTTTTTTATGATGGCATCTCCATTAATATTTCATTTACATAGACATATTATGTTTGTTAATTATATGCCATTCTTATTGTTGGGATATGTAGGAGTAGATAGATATTTTAAATATAATAAAAAGAGTTTAATAATTATAGATGTCTTATTAATGATATTAACTAGTTACTATTTTAGTGTTAGTGGAATAGTATCTATTATTATCTATGGAGTATATGTTTATTTATCTAGAATAGATAAGTCTAAAATTAAATATTTCTTCATAGATGGAATTAAATTTATAATACCAATTCTAGTAGGGGTATTATCATCAAGTATTTTAATAATTCCTACTTTATATTGTTTATTTGTAGGTAGAAGTGCAGGTAATCCATTAGATGTATTATCTTTAATGCCTGGAGCTAATTTATCTTATTTATTATATAGTACTTATACTATGGGATTACCCCTTATCTGTTTATTTTCTTTATTTGAGAATTTAATGGATGGTAAAAAAGAAGATAAATTTTTATCTATAGTATTCTTAGCAATATTAATAGTACCTATATTTATATATATATTAAATGGAACTTTATATGTAGAAGCTAAAGTACTTATTACTTTTATTCCATTAATGATAATTCTTTTATATAAGACTTTATTAAGAATAGAGAATAAAATAGATATAAATCTAAAATTGTTATCTAAAGTATTTTTATTCTTTATATGTTTAGGATTATTTAAAAATCATAATTATGCTCTTATTTATTTAGTAGATTTAACTATATTATTATTTGGTCTATATCAATTGAAAAAGAGTAATAATATTAATAATTTATTAGTTTTATATATGCCATTTTTAATATTTGTAACAATTTGTTTTAATTTTGGAGAGATGTATGTACCTAGAAATGAGATAGATCTAAATAGTAAAAAAATAGAGAAAATACAAGAATTAGATAATTCTTTTTATAGAATAGGTATCTATGAAAAAGGATTGAGAAGACTTAATAATATATATAATTTAGATCATTATACTAGTTCAATATATTCGAGTTCATCTAATAATGGATATAAAGAATTTTATTATTTAATAGGAAATGAATACTCTCGTAGAAGTACTGGTATGTTAAGTACTCCTAATAATATTTTCTATAATATTTATATGGGAAATAAATATATTATAAGTGATAATAACCGATTAGAATCTAGTTTTTATAAAGTAATAGATAAAGATATTTATTTATATGATAAAGTATATTCTTTAGGTTATTCTACTGATAAGATAATGAGTAAAAAAGACTTTGATAAATTAAGTCAAGTAGATAAAATATATGCAATTACTAAGTATATTATCGTAGATGAAGATGTTTCTAGTGATTATAAACCTATATTTGAAAAGATAAATTTAGATTATGAATTAGTAGATAGTAATGTTAGTATTTCTAAAGAAAATGGAAAAACTATAATAGATTTTACTGAAAATAAAGAATTAAAATATGGAATTATAAATTATAAGATTAATAGTATTTTAGATAATAAGACTCTAGTAGTTATTATTAATAATAGTTATTCTAATCCATGTAGTATTGGAGATAATTCTATAAAAGTAAATGGTATTAAAAATAAATTATCTTGTGATGGATGGAAGTATCATAATGGTAATTTTGATTTTATATATGTATTATCTGGTAGTAAAGAAAATTTAAATATTATTTTAGAAAAGGGTAGATATGAAATAGATAATATATCTTTTTATGCTTTAGATAATTCTTATATAGATAGTTTATCTGATGATAAGAGTATGATGGAAGTTGATACAAATAAAACTAAAGGTAACAAGATATATGGAACTATAGATAGTAAAAAATCTGGATATATGAATTTATCTATACCATATGATCATGGGTTTAAAATCTATGTAGATAATAAAGAAGTTCAAGTAGAAAAAACTGATCTTAATTTTATTGGATTTAAAATAGAAAAAGGAAAACATGATATTTATATAGAATATAATGCTCCTTTGAAGAAAGTATCTTTAATAGCTAGTATTATAGGAATAATTATATTGCTTATATATTTAATAATAGATTTGATTAAAGATTATAAATATATTATCAATAATGAAGAGATTATGAGTTTATATCATAAATATAGAGAGATTATTGTTTATTTAATCGTAGGTGTACTTACTACAGTAGTTAGTTTAGTTTCTTATTATTTATTACGAATTATAATAAATAATTATCAAGTATGTACAGTATTATCATGGATATGTGCAGTATTATTTGCATATATTACTAATAGGAAATTTGTATTTGAAAGTAAGAATAATGACATAATAAAAGAATTTTCATCTTTTGTAGGATCAAGAATATTTACTTTATTCTTTGAAATGTTCTTTATGTTTGTAACAGTCAAATTAATTAGAATAAATGATAGATTAGCTAAATTAGTAGTACAAGTATTTATAACAGTATTCAATTATTTATTAAGTAAATTATTAGTATTTAAAAAGTAGGTGTTTTTATGCATGATGATTATAAAGAATTAATTCTAGATATTTGTAAAAAATTAGATATTAAAGTTAGTTGTTTATCTAATAATTGGATATTTATGTTAGAAAAGAATAATAAGACTCGTTTTATAACTGGATTTAATTTTGGTTTAGATAGTCATACTGTTGGTAATATTTTAGATGATAAATTTGCTACTTATGATGTTTTAAAACATAAAAATATTCCAGTAGTGGAACATAATCTAGTATATAGTTCAAATAATAAAAATAATTATGCTAAAGAATATAATAGTTATTCTTATGTTTTAGATTTATTTAATAAATATAATAGAGATATAGTATTAAAAATTAATTCAGGTAGTTGTGGAGTAAGAGTATATCATATATGCGATGAAGATAAATTAAAAGAAATGTTTTCTACTATCGGAGATATTCAATCATTTAGTTTATCTCCATATATGGATATTATTAATGAATATAGAGTAATAGTTCTAAATGGAGAAGTTAGATTATTTTATAAGAAATATAAACCATCAGTAATTGGTAATGGAGTTAATACTATAAATGAATTATTTAGAGAATTTAATTATAGTTATTTTAAAGATATAGATATATCTGATGATATTTTAGAAGATGGAAAAATATATGAATACGATTGGAAATTTAATCTAAGTAGAGGTGGAATAGCTTCTTTAGACATAGATGATAATATTAAGAAAGATATATTAGATATAGCTTTAAATGTTCAAAAAGTAATAAATTTACAATTTGGAAGTATTGATGTAATTAAAACTAAAGATAGTTATTATATTTTAGAAATAAATGGTGGTGTAATGATGAGAAATATTTTATTACAAAAACCAGAGTTAAAAAATACTATAGAAAGTATAT
>CACYBN010000084.1 GCA_902772675.1 uncultured Erysipelotrichaceae bacterium | reverse complement strand
TACTAATTCCAATAGCACTTGTAAATGTTTTGAATGGCTTTCAAGGCGCATTTGCATTCATACTTGGAATAATAGGAACTTTACTATTACCAAAATACATAAAAGAAGATTTAAGTAAAAGAGTAGTAATTCAAAAAATAGTATGCATTATTTTAGGAATAATTGGTCTTGTTATTCTAGTTTATAAATAGATTCTTTACATACGAAAAAACTAAATTCCCAAGTTGTCTCGAGTGTGCTCAAGTGTGAAAATAGTGAGTAATAAAGGTATTTAATGGGTCACGAATATTCCATAAAGGGGAAAACTCGGCACCCCTGAAGAGAGACGAAAGTCCCTCGCTTTTTTTATTTGTAGTATAATTAAACAGGAGTGATGATATGATTATTAATTCTAGAGTAAAAGATATATTACCAACAGCTAATTTAAATAATGTTTATGTAGTAGCAGATTTTGATAGGACTATTACAAATGGTAATAGTAAAACATCATGGTCTATTCTAGCTAATAGTAATTTAGTACCTGAATCTTATATATCTGAAAGACAAGAATTATATGATTATTATCGTCCAATTGAAATAGATGAAGATATTGAATATTCATATAAGCTTCAAAAGATAAAAGAATGGTTTCAAAAACATATTGAATTATTTGTTAAATATAAAATAAGTAAAGATATTTTTGAAGACGCTGCTACTAATTTAAGAGTAATGGAATTTAGACCATATGCTAAAGAATTTATTGAGTTTTTACATGAAAATAATATTCCACTTATAATTATTAGTGCTGGTATTGGCAATTTTATTGAATCATTTCTAGAACATAATAATTGTTATTTTGATAATATTTATGTAAGTAGTAATAAAATTATTTTTAAAGATGGTATAGCAGTAGGAGTAGATGATAATATAATTCATAGTTTTAATAAAAATGAAGTATCTCTTCCAGATAATATTTCAGATAAAATTAAAAACCGCGAAAGTGTTATTCTTTTAGGAGATCAAGTTAGTGATTTAAATATGGTCGATAAAAATAATCATAAAGAAGTTATTACAATTGGATTTTTAACAGATGATAGTTCAAAAGAAGTAATGGTTTCTAACTTTGATATTGTTTGTGAAGAAAAAGATAATTATAATAATCTTAAAAATTTATTATTTTAATAAAAGAAATATTAATTAATATTTCTTTTTATGTGTTATAATAAATAATAAGAATAGAGAGATATTTATGAAGAAGAGATTATTATTTTTAACTAGTATATTTTATATTCTTTTTAATGATGTTGTATATGCAGATAAATTTGCATCATGTGGAGGAATAAAAGGAATACCTTCAGCAATACCAGCATTAATTAGATTTTTTATAATATTTGTAAAAATACTAGTACCTATATTTTTAATAATATTTGCATCAGTTGAAATAGCTAAATTTATTATTAGTAAAGATGCAGATTTTGATGAATTAAGAAAAAAGGTAATGCCTAAGTTTATTGCAGCAGTAGTGGTGTTTTTTGTAGTAACTTTAGTTCAATTATTATTTAAGACAATGGGTAATTTACCAATGCAAGAATGTATTAATTGTTTTATAAATGATAATAATGCTTGTGAATATTATGAAAAAAATATGAAGAAAGATTATAGCGAAGAAGTAAAAAAAGCTGCTGAAGAAAGAGAAAAACAAGCTAATAAGAGAAGTCAACAAGAGGAAGAAAATAGAAGAAAAGCTGAAGAAGAGCAAAAGAGAAGAGGAGTAAATATCCTTGGAACTATGGATATAGCTAACTCTAAAGACTTAGTAGGAATTTTTTATACAACATGGCATAGACCTGATCAAAGTAAAGTAAGAATTATTACTCAACAATCTAGTTTTTGTGAAGGTGGAGTAGACTATTACTGGGGAAAACCTGCTTTAGGATATTATAGTAGTGATGATAAAAATGTTATTAGAACTCATATGAAACAATTAGCAGAAGCTCAAGTAGATTTTATTATAATAGACTGGACTAATATGAATCCAAGAGCTGGATTCACTCATGGATCTGGTGGATGGAATAGACATGTAGATAGTCCGATGAAAGCTATATTAGAAACTATTTTAGATATGAGAAAATCTGGCGAAAAGACTCCATATGTATTACCATGGGTTTGGACAGGTAATGAAGGTGGATATAACCAATTCGAAGGATGGAATAGTGTTAATGCTATATATGATGATTTCTATAAAGATAGTAAATATAGTGATATATGGGTTTATTGGGGTGGAAAACCATTCTTTATTACAACTAGTCCTACTCCAGATACTAAAGAAAGAGATATAGTAACTCGTAGTATGTGGGGATTAAATGGAGTAGATAGATATGACTGGACTTATTTGGAAATAAATAATGATAAACCAGCTAAAGATAAGAGTGGTAATGTTGAACAAATCGGAGTTAGTACTGCTATGCAACAATCATATATGTCTGATTCTTCAGCTATATGTAGAAGAAATGGAGAAACATTCTATAATCAATGGAAAACAGCATTTAAATATCATCCAAAAGTAGTAACTATTACATGGTGGAATGAATGGACTGCGATGTGTTTAAATGGTGGTACATTTACTGATGAATATTCACAAGAATGTAGCCGTGATATAGAACCTATGAGTGGCGGTCATGGTACAAGATATTATGATATGATGAAAGAATATATCGCAGCTTATAAAGGAAATAAATCATGTCCACATTTAACTGAAAGATAGATTATTAAATAGTCTATCTTTTTATAGTGATAAAATGTTATACTATTTCTTAGGTGATTTCAGATGAAGATAGATACAGATAAATTAGAAGAGTTTTGTAGATTAAATGATTTTATATTAATAGATGACAAAGAATTACAAAAAGAAAATATGTATAAAAATTTTGTATATGCAACTGATGATAATTTTGTAGGAATTAGAGTATATCCTATAGATATGCCATTAATAATTAATAATGGAGTATGGGATAAGTTAAAGAAAGTAAATAATGAGTTGAAAAAAGGAAATAAATGTTTAACTATTTATGATGCTTATAGACCAATCGCAGTACAAAAAATGTTTTGGGATTGTTTTTATAAAACTCATGGTTATTATGATGAAACTCTAGTGGCTAATCCTAGTAAATATGGTACTCATAATATTAAAATAAATGCAGTAGATTTATTTATTACTAATATAGATGGTTCAGATATTGAATTACCTTGTAAGTTTGATGATTTTAATGGTAAAGCAAGTATTAATTATAATGAATGTAGTGAAGAAGCTAAAAGAAACAGAGATTTATTAATAAATACATGTAGTAAATATGGATTAATAGTTCATGATGATGAATGGTGGCATTTCTATGATGAAAGATTAAAAGATCAAGGTATGAAATATATTTATTCAGAATCAGATTTAGTTCCTAAAATGGAAAATGAAGTATTTGTATTAGAAAAATAAAATATATGTTAAAATAAAAATAGAGAGGGAGATAAAAATGAGTGGAAATTTATTAGAACTAAGAAATATAACTAAATCGTATGGCAGTAAAGTTGCTCTAAATAATGTTAATTTATCACTAGAACCTGGAAAAATAATTGGTATTTTAGGACCTAATGGTAGTGGTAAAACAACAATGTTTAAGACAATTATGCATATTATTCGTCAACAAGCAGGAACAATTAAAATATGTGGAGAAGATGTAAGCTATCAAACTAGAAAGTATATTTCTTTTATGCCTGATAGAGAATATTTATATAAATCTATGTCAGTAATGGGTGCTGCTAAATATTATCAAGAAATGTTTAATGATTTTGATGATAATAAATTTAATGAATTAACTAAGAAGTTACAAATAGATACTACTGCTGATGTAGAAAAATTATCTAAAGGTAATAAAGAGAAATTAGTATTAGCATTAACTCTATCTAGAAAAGTTCCTATATATTTATTAGATGAACCTTTAGGAAGTCTAGATCCAGTAATTAAACATGAAATGTTAACTGTTATTAAACAATGTGTTACTAAAGATAATGTAATTATTATATCTACACACTTAATAAAAGATATTCAAGAAATACTAGAACAAGTTGTTTTCTTAAAAAATGGAGAAATAGTAGTTAATAATTTAAGTAGTGAAATTATTAAATCAGGAAAGAGTATAGAAGATTATTACTTGGAGGTGTTTACTAATGTTTAATTATCTAAAATGGGAATTAAAAGATGAATTTAAAAAGAAATCTATTCCAGCAGCTATAATAGCAGCTGTATACTTATTAGTATTATTATTACCAGAAAAAACTAGTTTATATGGTTATGTAATGATTCCTTTTGTAATAATAATGGTTGGTTCATTATTCTTAGCATACTTATATGGACCATATAGAAATATGCATTCTTATCAATCACAAACTTTCTTATTAGAAAGTATGATACCATTAACATCAGGTAAATTACTTATTGCTAAATATATACTTGCTATATTATTTGATATTATATTTGGATTAGTATTTATATTAGGATGTATAGTATTATTAGCTAAAGTAGGAGATTTAGAGTTTATTAAGGAAGTAATAAATGCTTTATTTCAATTAAAAGTAGATGAAGTTCAATTATTATTAAGAGTAGGTTTAATTATTTTTTCTACTACTATAGTATTTACTTCTTTTGTAACAATGGTATATTTAATGATTAAGAGTTTCTTCCCTAACTTAAAGATAGTAGTAATAATATCTTATGCAACAGGATTATTCTTATTCTCAGCAATAGTTAATGAATTCTTAAGTAAATTATCTGATTTATTCTCTAGTGTAGGATCAACAGATATTATATTATCAGTAGTATCATTACTCTTAACAGTAGTATTCTATTTTGTAAGTGTATGGTTTATTGAAAATAAATTAGAAGTATATAATTA
>CACYBN010000083.1 GCA_902772675.1 uncultured Erysipelotrichaceae bacterium | reverse complement strand
TTTTCTTTTAATGAGAATGATCATGTAAGTAGAAGAATGACACATGTTCAACTTGTAAGTAAAGTTGCAAGAACTATTGGAAGAATGTTAAATCTAAATGAGGATTTAATAGAAGCTGGTGCTTTAGGACATGATATAGGACATACTCCTTTAGGTCATTTAGGAGAAGCTATTATAAATGATATATCTGTAAGAGAATTAGGAGAATTCTTTAAACATAATGTTCAAGGAGTAAGAACATTTATGTATATAGATCATAAAGGTAAAGGAGAGAACCTTTCTTTACAAGTATTAGATGCTATTTTATGTCATAATGGAGAAATGGTTAATGGAGAATATCATCCTAAGAAAAAGACTAAAGAAGAATTCTTAAAAGAATATAATGATTGTTATATAAATAAAGAAGTATCTAAGAAATTAGTCCCTATGACTTTAGAAGGATGTGTAGTAAGAATTTCTGATATTATAGGATATGTTGGAAGAGATATAGAAGATGCTATTATGTTAGGTGTTTTATCTAGAGAAGAATTACCAAAAGAAATAACAGATATTTTAGGTAATACTAATAGTTCTATTGTAAATACTATTGTTATAGATATAGTTAATAATAGTTATGGAAAAGATTATATTAAAATGAGTGATGAAGTATATAAAGCTTTAATAGATTTAAAACAATTTAATTATGATCATATCTATATTAAAAGTAATACTAAAGAACAAATAGAATTCTATACTAAAGGCTTTAATGTATTATTTAGTAAATATTTAAGTGATATAGAAAATAATAATGAAAATAGTGAAATATATAGAGACTTTTTATCTACTAAATTACCTATATATATGGATAATACTAATCATAAAAGAATGGTTATAGATTTTTTAGCAGGTATGACTGATGAATACTTTTTAGACAAGTGTAATAAGTATATGTAATTAGGTTGTTAACATGTTTAACTTGACAAGTTAGAACATTTGTAGTATCATGTTAAAAGTATGTGTGAAAGAGGTGCGTTAAATTGAAAGAAAAGAAAACATATTTAACTAAAGAAGGACTTGAAGAATTAAAAGCTGAGTTAGATGAACTTATTAACGTTAAACGTCCTGCCAATATAACTGCTATTAAAGAAGCACGTGCTTTAGGAGATTTGTCTGAAAACGCTGACTATGATGCTGCCAGAAATGAACAAGCTGAAATAGAAGGTCGTATTAAGAAAATAGAAAAAATGATTGAAAATGCAGAAATAATTGAAGAGGCTTCAACTGATAAAGTATCAATTGGATCAACTGTTTTAATCAAGTATGTAGATGATGATGATACTGATGAATATAAAATTGTTGGTAGTCAAGAAGCAGACCCATTTATGAGCAAGATATCAAATGAAAGCCCTATTGCAAAAGCATTATTAAATAAAAAAGTTGGAGATGTTGTTGACGTAGAAAGTCCAAATGGTGTCTACCAAATAGAAATTACAGAAATAAAATAAGAAACTTAAGTTTCTTTTTTTATTTATACTTGAAAAAATACCAGTAAAGATATAGAATAAAAGTGACTTCTATTTGAGAGGAGTAAATATATTAATTATTTTTAGAGAAGATATGTTTGGTGAAAATATCTATTAATTATATATTGAAGACACTCATGTAATATAGAAACGTGTAATCGCGTTAAGATTGAGAGATAACTATAGTTATGAATTAAGGTGGTACCGCGGAGAGATTCGTCCTTATGTGGTATTACCTTTTTTGTTTATAGGAGGTGTGTATTTATGATAATTGATGCACAAGCAAGAAGATTAGGAATTAGAGAAAAAGGAGAGATTCCTACTAATAATAAATTATTAGGAATTGAACCTGTTCTTACTAGAGATAGTAGTAGTTATGGAGGGATAAAATGATAACAAAACCAAAAGGATGTTATGACATCATGGGAGATCAAGCAAGAAAATTTCAATATGTAAATAAAGTAATAGATGATTTAATGAAATCATATAACTATGATTTTGTAAGAACACCTATATTTGAATCTAGTGAATTATTTCATAGAGGAGTTGGAGAGACTACTGATATAGTTACAAAAGAAACATATGATTTCGTAGATAGAGGAAATAGAAATATGACCTTAAGACCAGAAGGAACTGCTGGTATAGTAAGAAGTTATATAGAAAATAAAATGTATGGAGATGCACTACAACCTGTAAAAGTTTATTACAATGGAACAATGTATCGTTATGAAAGACCACAATCTGGTAGAGAT
>CACYBN010000082.1 GCA_902772675.1 uncultured Erysipelotrichaceae bacterium | reverse complement strand
GGATCAAGTTCACAAGCTACTATTTGTGCTGGATGTATGTCTTTAATGGCAGCAGGAGTTCCTATTAAAGCACCAGTTGCAGGTATAGCAATGGGATTAATTACTCATGGAAAAGATTATATTATCTTAACTGATATTCAAGGAATGGAAGATCATTTAGGAGATATGGACTTTAAAGTTGCAGGAACTCGTGATGGTATCTGTTCATTACAAATGGATATTAAGATTAAAGGAATTACTAAACAAATCTTAAAAGAAGCTTTAGCACAAGCTAAAAAAGCTCGTATGGAAGTATTAGATGTTATGTTAGAAGCTATACCAGAACCTAGAAAAGAAGTTTCTAAATATGCTCCTAAGATGTTTACATTTAATATTAAACCTGAAAAGATTAAAGAAGTTATTGGTAAGGGTGGAGAAATGATAACTAAGATTATTTGTGAAGCAAGTAATGTTGATGTTGTTACAGATGCTCGTGCCGTTAAAGTAGAAATAGATGATTATGGTAAAGTGGTTATCTATCATATGGATCAAGAAGTAATTGATAAGACAGTTGAAATGATTCAAAATGTTGTTAGAGAAGTTGAAGAAGGAAAAATCTACACTGCTAAAGTAGTACAAATCGAAGACTTTGGATGCTTTGTAGAATTATGGCCTGGATGTGAAGGATTAGTTCATATTTCTAAATTAGATAAAGAAAGAGTAGAAAAAGTATCAGATGTAGTATCAGTTGGAGATGAAATAGTTGTTAAAGCTATTGGTGTAGATAAAAAAGGAAAATTAAATTTCTCAAGAAAAGATGCTATGTAAAATAAAAAGATAAAGTATTAATACTTTATCTTTTTTTCTTTAAAAATATCTATTTTTATGAAATAATGATATAGGTGACTTATATGAAAAAAACAATTTTTAAAGCTTTTATATTTTTAATATTAACATGTGTAGCTGGATATCTTATATGGGATAATACTAAACCAGATTTAAAAGAAAATACAACAGAAACTAGTTTAGAAGAAGGAACTAAATATTTTAATAAGATAAAACTATCTAGATATTTTTCTTTAGGAGATATTAAAAGAGCAACTTATTTTTATAATAATACTGATAATAGATTAACTAAATTAGATGTAAATTATCTTATATCAGCATTAGATTTAGATCTAGAAGCAAATGAAGGATTAGAAAAAGGTAATTGGGTATCTAGAGTAAGTGAAGATAATATAAATGAAAAGTTTAATGAATTATATGGAGATAATGCTGCATATAATCATTTAGATAGTATTAATTATAATTGTTATATATATAATTATAATGAATCAGATGGATATTATTATGATACCAATATTAAAGATATTAATTGTTCTAATAGTGTTTATTCTTTAAATGAAGTAGTATTTTCTTATAAAAAGTTAACAGATCATTTAGAAATAGATACTTATACTTATGTATTTAATTATGAAGAAGATTATTTATCTATTTATAATTATGATAAACTTGATAAAGTAATTGCTAAAATACCAGTTATTGATGAATTTGATGGAAATATAGATGAATCAGAAATTATTAAATATAAAGATAAATTACATAAATATAGATATGTATTTAATAAAGGAATAGATGGTAAATATTATTTAGCTAAAATTATAAAATTATAGAATAGTCAAATGACTATTCTTTTTATGTGTGATATAATCTATACGAAGGGATGATACTATGGGTTATTATGAAGAAACTCGTCAAGGTGAATACAACGTTGATGGATTAGGTAGTAATACTGGTAAAAAGAGAAATAATAAGAAAAAGAATAGTTCTAATCATTATAATAAAGTAAAAGTTTCTCCTCCTAAAAAAGAAAAAAGACCTGAGAAAAGACCTTATAAAAGAACTAAAGCTGGTAGTAAATATTTTGTTAGAAATTTATTTATTTTTATGTTTGTTATTATACTTGTAGTCTTTTTATTATTTACTATTGTATTAATTATGAATAATTATTCTAATGTAGATAGCTCTAATGAAGAAGAAACTACTAGCGAAAAAAAAGAAGATACTAGTAAGTATGTATTATCTGATAATGATGCTATATCAGTAGGAGAAGACTTATATAATAAAGCTATGAATGCTTATTGGATGACTGCTTTAGAATTAGAACTAGATAAAGATGTAGCAGGAGATGTTTTCTTAAAAGAATTTGAATTAAAATCTTATCCAGGACTAAAATTTTATAAATTGATTAATTCTAAAGGAGTAATAGATATTTTTACTGAAAATGCATATCAAGTATTAAGTAATTATTTTGTTAATTATTATATAGTTAAAGATGGAGATAATTATTATTATCAAGTATATGATGTAAATGATAATGATAGATATATTGGACATGAATTAACTATTAAAAAGAAAGATAATAATAGTATTTCTTATAATGTAGTTTCTAAATATTGTAATAAAAAATTAGAGAATGATTTGTGTTTAGGAGAGTCTTATACTAAGGAATCTAAGTTCGATATTGTTAAGAAAAATAATGTTTGGTTGATAAATCATTTTGAAGAACCAAAAAAGGATGCATAATGCATCTTTTTTTCTTGATTTTTAATAGTACGAAAGTTATAATAGTATGCATATTTTGTTGAGGTGATGACTATGATTAAAACTAACTTACCGGTATTGCTACTTAGAAACATGGTCTTATTCCCCAACAGTGAAATACGTATAGAAATTGATAACGAAAGAGATAAGAAAATTATTTCTTTAGTTGAAGATTATTATGATAATGAAATACTAGTAGTTAATCCAAAAGACTTATTAGAAGAAGATCCAGATATTACTGAACTTCCTAAAGTAGGAGTAGTAGGTAGTGTTAAGATGAAAATAGATATGCCTAATAATAAAACAAGAGTAGTTATTTCAGGTGAAAAAAGAGTAACAGTACATACTTATACAAAAGATAATAATATTATTGATGCGGTAGTTAGTTCAGTTGAACCAGAAAACTTAGATATGAGAGAAGAACTTGCTTATGTAAGAAGCTTAGTTAAACACGTAGAAATGTATGTTAAAGAAGTTCCTTATATGTCTAATACAGTTTTATCTCAAATAAGTGGTATTAATGAAATAGATCAATTAACTGATATAGTTGCATTATTTTTACCAATAGATTTTGAAAGAAAATTAGAATATATTAAAGAATTTTCTGCGACTAAGAGAGTTAAAATGATACTTGATGATATCAATAGAGATATTGAAGTATTAAAATTAGAAAAACAAATAGAAGAAGATGTTACTAAAGGACTAGATAAAAGTCAAAGAGAATTTGTTTTAAGAGAAAAGATTAGAGTAATTAAAGAAGAATTAGGAGATCTTCATGATCACGATGTAGATTTACTAAGAGAAAAAGCTCGTAAGTTAAATTGTCCTAGTAAGATAAAAACTAGATTAGAACAAGAAATAAATAGATATGAATCAGTAAATCCTAATAGTCCTGAAGTAGGTATTCTTACTACTTATATAGATTGGTTATTAGAATTACCATGGGCTAATTATACTGAAGATGAAACAAATTTAAAGAAAGTAAAAGAAGATTTAGATAGAACTCATTATTCGTTGGATACAGTTAAAGATAGAATTATTGAATTCTTAGCTGTTAAACAAAATAAGAATAGTTTAAAGAGTCCAATTATATGTTTAGTAGGTCCACCTGGAGTAGGTAAAACTACATTAGCACAAAGTATTGCTAAAAGTTTAAATAGAAAGAGTACAAAAATAAGTGTAGGTGGAGTTAATGATGAAGCTGAAATTGTTGGACATAGAAGAACTTATGTAGGAGCAGCTCCAGGATTAATTATTCAAGGAATGAAGAAAACTGGTACTACTAATCCTGTATTTATAATAGATGAAATAGATAAGATGACTAAAGATATCAAAGGTGATCCTGCATCGGCTTTGTTAGAAGTATTAGATAAAGAACAAAATACTACATTTACTGACCATTATATAGAAGAAGAATTTGATTTATCTAGTGTTATGTTTATTGCAACTGCTAATTATATAGATCAAATACCAGAAGAATTAAAAGATAGATTAGAAATAGTAGAACTATCTAGTTATACTGAATATGAAAAATTAGATATAGCTAGAATCTATTTAATTCCTAATCAATTAGAAGAACATGGAGTAAAGAAGAATAAGATTAAATTTGAAGATGATGCGATACTTTCTATAATTAGAAATTATACTAAAGAAAGTGGAGTACGTGAACTTGAAAGATTAATTGCAACTATAATTAGAAAGATAGTTAAGAAGATAGTAGTAGATAAATCAAAAGAGAATTATGTTATTAAAGTAGATAATATTTCTGAATATTTAGGTAATGAAAAATATTTCTATCACAATAATGATTCAGAAGGTAATATTGGAGTAGTTAATGGACTTGCATATACTAAGTATGGTGGAGATATACTACCAATAGAAACAACAATGTATAAAGGTAAAGGTGAACTTATACTTACTGGTTCTTTAGGAGAAGTAATGCAAGAGTCTGCTCAAATAGCATTCTCTTATATTAAAGCTAATAGTGATAAATTTGGAATAGATATAGATAAAATTGAAGAATCTAGTATACATATTCATGTTCCAGAAGGAAGTGTACCTAAAGAAGGACCTTCAGCTGGGGTAGCGGTAACTACTGCTTTAATAAGTTTGTTTACAAACGCTAAGATTAGTTCTAAAATTTGTATGACAGGTGAAATTACATTAAGGGGTAAAATTTTACCTATAGGTGGACTTAAAGAAAAAATAATTGGTGCTCATAGGGCAATGATGAAAACGGTATTTTTACCTAAAGAGAATGAAAAAGATTTAAGTGAAGTGCCAGAAGATATAAAAAAGGATTTAGAGTTTATCTTTGTTGAAAACTATGTTGATATATATGAAAAAATAAAAGGAGAGAATAAAAATGGTGCTAGCAGAAGAAAAAAGAAAGATTAAAAATACTTTAGAAGTACAAAGTGATTTATTCAGTATGGATGCTAATGAATTAGGAATGAAATATGGAAGTTTTGAAGGATCAATTAATTTTATAGATGGATTAAGCAATCTAATAAATAAAGTATCTTATAGTTTTTATATAGATAATTTAGGAGATAAATTAAGAAGAACATTTCGTGCTAGTTGGATAAATACTGTAATTGATCCAACAATGGATGTTAAAACTCAAGAAAGAATTGAATTTGAATGTCAAAATATATCTTATTTTTTAAAACGAAATGAATCGATGAAGACTGCAGCAAATGCTTTTCATGTTGAGTTAAGAGATCAATATGAAGCTATTAGATGTGGTATATATGGAATAAGTTCAAATACAGATAGTTTAGTTACATTATTATTAGCTATGCCAGATTTATTTGAAGCTATAACAGAAGGAAAAGATCAAGTAGCAGATGCTATGTATGCTAGTGGTGTTGCTTATTTAGCTAATAATTATCCTAAATTTATGGATAGTTTAGATGAAGGTATAAAAGAAAATATCAATAGAATTATTAGTAGAAAAACAATAAAAGAAACTAGTAATTTCTTTGGAACAGAAGAAAATAGAGCTCGTAGAATCGCAGCAAGAAAAGCAAGAAGAGAAATTAGAGAAATACCTAAAAAACTAAAATCAAATGTTACTAAAAAAATGAGTTAAAAAAAGAGTTATTTTATTACTAAAATATCTCCTTTTTTTTGATCTTTTATATAATTGTTAGGAAATTCATAAGTCTTAGATACATTCTTTTTAGGAAGAATAATTCTATTCTTTTTCATATTCTTTTTTATATAGATTATTTTATTGTTTTTATCAGTCATTACTACATCTATAGGTTCTTTCATAAAGAAGGTATGAATACTATTACAATTATCAAAGTACATACAGTAATCTATATTTTTTTTGAAACATAAACCTAATAATCTATCTTTAAATGATTTGGCTTCGATTACTCTTATTTTTCCCATATCATCACCATTTTAAATATATCACAATATTGACAAAAATACCTAATCATAATAAAATTATCTTAGATAAAAGGTATGGTGATTTTTTATGAAAAAGGTTATCGATAAAAAAGAAGGACAAGCACTAGTAGAGTATGTTTTAATTATTGCTTTAATATCAGTTATTATCATTGGAATAATTAATACTTTTGGTGGTTATCTAAAAGATAGTATTACTAAAACATCATGCAGTATTTCAGATAAAGAATATGTAGAGGGAGAAAAACCAGGAGAAGGTTATTGTAAATAAACAAAAGGATGCATTTGCATCTTTTTTATTCTAAATACTTGAAAACTTCTAGAAATATGTTATAATTTACTAGTAGTTAAGTTTTGTCTCCTTAGCTCAGTTGGTAGAGCAACTGACTCTTAATCAGTGGGTCTAGGGTTCGAATCCCTAAGGGGACACCAGTTTGAATGAAGAATCCTTGCAATAGCAAGGATTTTTTTATACTTATTTATCAGGGGTTAGATATGTACGAAATAGAAATTGAAACACCAAAAGGAATAATTAAATTTAATATAGAAAATTTAGATAATTTAGAAAAGTATTTAAATAAATATCCAGATTATACTGGTATAAAAGCTAAAAGATTAGTTAAAGAGAGAAATAAATAAAAGAATTTATGTTATAATAATAATAGGTGATAATATGAAGAAAATATATATCATTATCGGAGTATTTATTGTATTAATACTTGGATTATTTATTAGTCTTAATATAATTTTAAGCAACAATAATAAAGAAAATGAAGATAGTATTAATTCTTCTTTAGTTTCTTTTTATGATATTGGTAAATCTAATATAACAATTATTCAAAAAGATAATTTTAATATTTTAATTGGAACAGGTAGTTTTGATGATCAAGAAAAATTATTAAAAGTTATTTCTTCTTTAAATATTAGTAAGTTTGAATATGTAATATTACCTAATTTAGAAGAATCATCAATTGGTAATATTGGTTTTCTTATAAATAATTATGATATTTCTTATTTATATATGAAAACTGATACTTTAGACAATGAAGAATTTAATGAAGCATTAACTAATCACTATCTAGAAATAATTCCATTAACAAGTACTGAAGTAATTGAAATAGGAACTTTAACTATTAATATTTATATGGATAAAGATAATAATTATTATTTTGATATCAATGAAAATAATCATTCTATTAATATTATAAATAATGTATCTAGTATAGATAAAATATCTAATAGTGATGTATTAGTATTTGATGATTATTCTCTAGCTAGAGATACATCTTTTGCCTATTATATATATGATGGAAATGACGATTTAAATATAGATGCAACTGAACTTAAAAGAGATGTTTCTATAAGTTTAAATGATGGTAAACTTAGAGTTAATAAAATGGATAAATAATGTTGACTAAATGGCTAATTTTAAGTTATAATTAGTCATGTAAGCGTTATGGAGACATACTCAAGAGGCTGAAGAGGCGCCCCTGCTAAGGGTGTAGACCGGGCAACTGGTGCGAGAGTTCAAATCTCTCTGTCTC
>CACYBN010000081.1 GCA_902772675.1 uncultured Erysipelotrichaceae bacterium | reverse complement strand
CTTTGTATTTATAAGTCTTTAACTGGAGATGATCCTACTAAAATAACTTATTATGCAGGAATAGATAAAAATTTAGCTATTAAATTTCAAGAAATAGCAAGGGATACATGTTAAAAGAAGTACTAATTAGGTACTTCTTTTTTATTATTATATTCATTCTTATATATATTAATTAACTCTTCATAGTCATTATAGTTTTTACTAAATTCAAATTCTTTATTTGCTCTACTTAAATCAAAAACATAATATAAAACATGCTTTTTATTTAGTATTTATCTCTAATTCATTAGATATATAGTATTTATCATCTGATTTTAAGATAACACTTTCTACTTTAGATTTGCCTGGTTGTTTTATATATAAAGGTATTTTTATAACATCAGGAGAATAATTACTTATCCAAATAACTGCATGATTATCTCTTATAGAATCAACATTTATATCAGTTTGAGATACACTTACATTATCAGGAATATATACATGTAATAATCCACCCTTTTCTTTATATTTACTTACATCAATATTTAAATAAATAGTTTTACCTACTTTTTGTTCTCCAGTTAAAGTAGTCTTTAATTCTTTTTTAACATCTTTAGCTTCACTTATATTTCCTTGATAATAATAATTAATTATTATATCTTTAGATTTATTATCAAAAGTTATTTCATCTAATTCTTCATCATATAAAGTAAATTTCTCTATCTTTAATCCTTTTAGATTTACTTCTTTCTTTTCATTACCTATTTTAATAGTAACTTTCTTATCTTTCATTATTTTATCTATATTATTATTAAAATAAGATAAGATAGCAAATCTAATGTAATTATCAGACATTTTTACTTTATCAATATTTTCTTCAGCTTTCTTTTTATCTATAAAAGTACTTACTATAGCTTCTAATGAATCATAGTTAACTTCTTCTTCATTTTCAGCACTTTCTATTTTCTTATGTACTTCTTTAGCATTATCATAATCTCCGATAAATAAGTAAGCTAAATCTACTTTATATAAATCACTCTTATTTAAATTGCTTAAATCTAATTGTTTTAAATCATTTAATACAGGTTCTTTCATAGCTGCTAGAACTAGTAATGAATCCACTATTGTAGGTCCTTCTTCTTGTTGTTCTTCTAAAGCACTATAGTAAGTTGAACTACTTATATAACTATCTATTTCATTAGAATAATATATTAGTAGTGCAGTTAATAGATAATCTTCTTTAGAAGCTTCTAAAGAACTAAATGCATCTTTATCAGAATTATAATATTTTTCATAATCAGAAGATTCAATATTATATTCTTCATCATATAATTTAGCTATATATCTTTCAGCTTCTTTATAACCAATAATTGTATCTAATCTAGAATTAATAGTATTTTCTAAATTATCTAAGTAATTTAAATATACTTCTAAGTTTTTATAATACATTTCCATTTTTATTGGATTTTTAGTAGGTTTTATTTTTTTAGTTTCTTTTAAATTAGTAGTAGTTTTTATATTTATTTCTTGTAGAGTTTTTACTACTTTAAATTTATAAGATACTTTATCTGTATTCTTTCCATCAGTAGCACTTATTTCTGCAGTATATTCACCTTCTTTTAAATTACCAAAATTAGCATATACTGTAGTTCCTGATTTACCATTTACTTTTTGTTCTTTATTTATTTCTTTTATTTTAAATACGTAATTGATATTACTATTACTCTTTCCTAAAGTAGTTGCATTTAATACTACATCATCACTACTCTTTAGATATTCTGGTTTAATAAAATCAATTGCTATTGGTATTGTTGAAGATATTT
Organism: uncultured Erysipelotrichaceae bacterium; assembly: GCA_902772675.1. Classification (GTDB taxonomy): domain Bacteria; phylum Bacillota_I; class Bacilli_A; order RF39; family UBA660; genus RUG11788. The sequence continues at coordinate 1,873 of CACYBN010000081.1, read as the reverse complement.
TCTTTGTACCTACTCCAACATAATTATCACTATTAGTTGCATGAACAGTAATTCTAAAACTTGTAATTGAATCATTTAATTTAAATGTTACTGTTGCTTCACCTTTATCATCTGTTGTTAAACTCTTAAATAACAATGTATCTCCAAAGTCATTTCTAATTCCATCACCAGTTTCATTTCCAGCTCCTCCATTAGAAGTAAATAATTCAAAATCACGATAAGTAGAATAAGTATATCCACTATAATATCTATCCATATAAATAGTTTCTATAATTGGATTATCAGTAACTCCACCAAATATTGCATCATTAACAACACTTACATTTAAATTAGTTTTTATACCTTTACCATTCTTATCAGTAGTTTTTATTTTTACTTTAACTTCTCCTTTTGGAGAATAATTTTCTTTATCTGTACTAATAGAAACATTTACTTTTCTATCTAGTTCATTATAATCATAATATCTAATTGGAGTTCTAAAGAAATTAGTTCCATCAAAATATGCTAAAGTTCCATTTACTCCAGGATTACTATTATTATCAAATTTAGATTCAATTTTACTAGATGGACTTATACTATAATCTAGTATTCTTTCTTTATTTTTAATAAATAATACTTTATTATCATTATTTATTTTATTACCTTTAAAATCATATAAATTTAAAGAAATTTTTTCATCTACAGAATATTTACCTAAATTATACTCATAATATCCATATTCTTCACTAGCTGGAGATATTTCTTCATTTGGACTTTGTTTATCATTAGAATAGAAATATCTATATAAATCATAATAATTTGAATCATTCCAATAATCATTATATCCTAAAGTATAAGAGTCTTCTTCATTACCTGCATAACTACCATAATACAAATATGTAGATGAAACTAATTTTTTCTTATTTTTATCTGTTGCTATTATTTCTACACTATAGTCATATGATTTATCTTCAGTTCCTGTTTTAAACTTATAATCTATTTTTTCTGATAATTTACCATCTTTAACAGTTACCATCTTATCTATAATAGCTTTTTTTTCATCATCATAATCATAAGTTGGTACTTTTTTCTTTAAATAATCATCATATTCAGATCCACTTAGTTTTCTAGTAGTTACTTCTTCATAAACAACCATTCTAACTTTACCATTATATGGTACACCTATAGATTTTTCTAATGGATAAGTTATATTCTTTTTAGATTGATCTAAAGTATAAACATCCATACTTAATTTACCATCTTTGTATGAATTATAATCAGCATCGATATAAACAAATTTATCTATAACATCAGCTGAATATAAGATATATTCATTTTCATCATATCCAGGGCCAGCATTAGTAATACTAAAATATGTATAACCAATTGATGCATAATCCTCTATTTCTTCATCTATTTTTATTGAGAATGATGCATATCCAGCAGAATCAGTTTTAGATTTATATTCCTTTCCATTATAGTCTATAATAACATCTTTATTAGTAGCAGGTATTCCAGAAACATGTTTAACTTTTACTCCGAATTTAAATGTTTCTCCATTTACTAAATATTCTTTATTAGTATCAATTTCATAATTATAATTTCTTAAAGAATAATTTTCTATTGTTATATAGTTAGTTCCTATTATTGAATTATTATAATATAAGCTAATTACATCATCATCAGATTCAATATTTTTAAGATCTAGTTTAGTAGTAAAATTACCATTTTTATCAACAGATACTGGATATTTTCTATCTGCAAATTCAATAGAGAACTTAGTTCTATCTGGAGTATCTGCAAAGAAACTTAATGGAACAAATCCCCAAATACTTACTGTATCAGTATTCTTATATAACGGTCTATCACAATATACATAAGCTTCTGGATAATT